>CAZFQV010000149.1:0-6188 GCA_964521175.1 uncultured Sphingobacterium sp. | reverse complement strand
AACAGAAAGCCCGCTGAAAAGTCTGGAGACCGATCTTAAGTTGTATAATGATTCATTGAGAGAGGTGTCCTCTGAAATTATTGTTGAGGGCATTTCCAGCTTCCCTGTTTTCATAGCCCACCAGCATTCAGTGCAGCTCGGCGAGGCCATTTTAGATAAGGAGGAGTTGAATACCGCCTGGAGCATTAATGCCTCTACAATGGAAGAGCTCGTTGAAAAAGGGCTGATCCTTACTGAAAAAAAAGATGCCTTCATGGAAAAGTATAAAGACCCGTATCGATTTATGTGTGTGCTGGTGATCGTCCCGGAAGGAGCAAACTTTATTTTTTATCCTTATCATGACTAGCCGTCAAACAACGGGGAATACTTATTTATTTAGTGAAGTTTAACTACATGTCTATTAGAATATGTAATTTCAATCGAAATTTAAATACAGATGTCGTCAAAGAAACTACTCATACTTGATAAAAAGCAAATTCAGCAAAAAATAGACCGTATGGGTTATCAGATATTGGAAGATAACCTGCATGAGGAAGAGATCATTATGGCAGGCATAGTGGACAAAGGATATGCTATTGCCAAACGGCTCAAAAAAGTGATAGAATCTATTTCGGATATCAAAATCACCTTGATGAAGATCGAGCTTGACAAAGACAGCACTCATTTGAAAGCTTCATCAGATATGGAAGTGATCTATGCCAGCAATAAAGTAGTGATCCTCGTTGATGATGTATTGAATAGCGGAAGAACTCTCGCATACGGTCTGGGAGTATTTTTAGATATTCCTCTGAAGAAGCTCCGAACGCTGGTCATGGTAGATCGCAGTCATCGCATTTTTCCGGTATCGCCAGATTTTACAGGCCTCCAACTGGCAACCATCCTAAAAGAACATGTGGATGTTATTCTTGATGAGGAGGCCGAAGAGGACGCTGTTTACTTAAGATAGGACCTTAGGTAAATTAAGATAGAAAGCCAAGCGCTCTGCGGTAAGGTCACTTGCACTGATCACATAACGAGACTGGCTATAAAAAACTTCCCGTTCTTTGAGCTTCAAATGAATAAAATCCACTAACTCCTCGCCTTTTAAGTGCCTGATTAACGGACGATCAACTTTCGAGAGTTCCAATCTGGCTGCCAATACCTTAGGAGGCAGCGAGAGGTAAGCTACCTCGCCATTACTGTTCATCCACTTCATGTTATCTCCATAACAGGGCGTACCCCCACCTGTAGCGACAATTACATTTTCTGGATAGTCTGTAGTTTGTAAAACCTCGCGCTCCAGCTGTCGAAAAGCTGCTTCCCCATGCTCCCCAAAATATTCGACGATACTCATTCCTGCCTTGGATTCAATAAGTTTATCCAGATCTATGAAATCATATTTCAAATAGTTAGCCAGTTTTTTCCCCAGGGTCGTTTTACCGCTTCCCATAAATCCTATCAAAAATACTTTCATGCTTTTAAAATCACTATTGCTGAGTCTAATATCAATTCTGACTATCTTGGAAATAGCGGTCCGCAAGCTCATCATAAGATGGCAAATTATGAAAATGCCATTTGTCTATCACTACGCCGTCCTTTAACAGCATTAATCCGGGGTTAGCCCTTACCATACTCTTGAGCGGTATAGCGTCAACATAAAAAACTTCCATCACCAGCTTATTCTCATTACTGAAAGCCTCTGCATCCTGAGCAGAGTTTGACGTAAGCAACACGGTACGAATGTTGAAATTTTCAGCTGCATTGATAGCCAGAGCATTCAATTTACCGATCCCGTTTCTATTTGATTTTGCAAGATCGTAAGCTACAATAACCAAATTGTAATAAGGGTTTTCCAATATTTCCTTGTTGTAATCCGTACCCTGGCTATCAACTATATTTAAATCTTTAATTTTCACATCGTAGCCTTTGCTTATCAAACGACTTCGCGGCTCACCCTCTATTTCCCAGTCGGCATCTTTCCAGATCTCGGTACGGATATATTCTTTGTCAGTCAGCTGCCTGGTTTCCCCGGTAGACTTATTCTTTAGCTGATAGGTTATTTCATAAAGATCCCCAGGCGCCCCGGGAGGAATAAGCATAAGTGAGGGGATATTATTACCAATCTTATAAGGGAGAAAATCAACAATTGGAAGAAAATTATAAGTATATAAACCAAATCCCAGCGCAAGCACGACTACAACCGCAGAAATATTTTGCTGTGTTTTTCTATTAGCTATCAAGGGATAGATCTCATTCCTGCCCCTAAAAATTACGATAATCAAAATGAGCAATATCAAATCTTTACTGAACGATTGCCAGGGCGTAAGCGGAATAGCGTCGCCAAAGCATCCACATGAAGTGACAACCTCAAAGAATGCAGAGTAAAAGGTCAGAAACGTAAAGAAAATAATAAGCAGCAATAGGCCTGTAGCTACCCTGCGTGCGTAAAACCCGAAGAGCAGCAAGGCGCCCAGAGCAATCTCGAGGGTACATAAAAGGATGGCCAAAGCAGCCGCATAGTTATTCAGAAAACCAATATGGAAAACTTCAAAATATTCCTGCAGCTTATATCCAAAGCCAAGCGGGTCGTTTGCCTTGATGAGTCCCGAAAAAATAAACAACAAGCCTACAAACAGCCTGCTCAAATTCAATCCGATATTTTTCATTTTTTGATAATAAACTATTAGTGATGGATTTACTGTCCCAGCTTTATTAACGCAAATACAGCATAATTAAGCATGTCTTGATAATTGGCTCTCACCCCTTCTGAAGCCAGTGTTTTACCCAGGTTATCCTCTATCTGTTTGACTCTGAGCAGCTTCATCAGTATTAGATCCGTGAGGGAGCTGATGCGCATATCGCGCCAAGCCTCCCCATAATCATGGTTCTTAGCAAACATCAGATCTTTTGTTTCATTAACCATTCTATCAAAGAGGGTTTCCACTTCGGCCGGCGGCAATTCAGTGCGTGAGTCTGTTTCAAGCTCGAGTTGCATCATGGCGATTACGCAATAATTCACTATCCCAATATATTCCGAAGTGATATCTTCACCAACTTTCGAAACTTTCTTTTCTTCCAGTGTGCGAATGCGCTGCGCTTTTATGAAGATCTGATCAGTTATAGACGAGATTCGAAGAATGCGCCAGGCGGTACCATAATCTTTGGTCTTTTTCATGAAAAGCACTTTACAAGCGCTGATCACTGCATCGAATTCGGATGATGTATTTATAGCCAAATTGCTGAATTATTTGTTGAAAAGGTTAATTTATTGGTATTTTGTAAGCCTATGGGGGATAAAAATACAGTTTTTCATCAAAACTTGTCTTTAAATATCGGAGGTAATCTAAGAGATCTGTCAAAGCCTAAAATAATGGCTATTCTGAATCTCACGCCGGATTCGTTTTATGACGGAGGAAAAAATACAGATCCGTTAAAAAAAGCTGCTGAATTCCTATCCCAGGGAGCAGATATTCTGGATCTGGGCGCTTACTCGTCACGTCCGGGTGCCGAACATATTTCTGAAGAAGAAGAGCAGCGACGCTTGATCCCCGTGATCCGATCTATCCTGCGAGAATTTCCAGAGGCCATATTATCAGTGGATACCTTTAGGGCAGGTATTGCCAGGATCGCAGCTGATTCAGGAGCACATATCATCAATGACATTTCCGGCGGCGGATTGGATCCTGAGATGTTTAGAACAGTGGCTATGCTGAAGCTTCCATATATCTTAATGCACATGCGGGGGAATCCACGAACCATGGTCTCAGAAACCGCCTATCAAAACGTTACCACAGAAGTCTGTGGCTATCTCGCTAAAAAAATAAATGAACTGAAGGATCTCGGTGTGAATGATGTGGTAATAGATCCAGGATTTGGCTTCGCCAAAACTCCGGATCAGAGCTATGAGCTACTGAAGAATCTGGACCATCTCAAAATTATCGGCCGCCCGATTCTCGTAGGTCTTTCCAGAAAATCAATGATCTATAAGCTACTGGGCACAGATGCTTCACATGCGCTGAACGCCACTACTGTTGTTAACACTATTGCGCTTCTAAAAGGCGCCAATATTTTACGCGTTCATGATGTTAAAGAAGCGGCCGAAGTAATCCGAATTGTCGAAAAAGTAATTTAGTTCAATATTATTTTACACACCTTATTTCGGCTAATTTATTTTTACATTCGTAAAAGATGAAAGGGTTTGATTTCAGTTTCCTGGATCTGCGTCTATTAGATGTTGTGGACATCGTCATGGTAGCGTTGATTCTTTATTACGTCTATAGCCTGATCAGAGGAACCATCGCTCTTAATATTTTACTGGGACTGGTCATTATCTATGCGGTTTACCTCGTGGTAAAACAGGCTCATATGCAACTTCTCACTGAGATCCTCAGTGGTTTCGTAAGCGTGGGTTTCATTGCACTAATAGTAGTTTTTCAACAGGAGATCCGACGCTTCCTATTGCTCATTGGCAGAAACGCCTCGCTTCAAAAAAATAAAGCATGGTGGTCTTTTCTCTTCGGAAGAAAAGAAGTAGAAAAAAATAACTTGGCGCGTATAAAGCCTGTTATCGATGCCTGCAAAAGTATGCAAAAAAGCCGGACAGGAGCCCTGATCGTTTTTGCGAAATACTATGACGAGCAGTTCTATCAGAATAGCGGCGAAATGATTGATGCACGGGTCTCAAAGCGTCTGCTAGAAAGTATCTTCCAGAAAAACAGCCCCCTACACGATGGTGCAGTGATCATTTCAGAGAACCGGATCAAGTGCGCAAGTAGCATCCTTCCCCTGACAGAAAACGATAAGCTTCCCCCACAATTCGGACTCAGGCACCGCGCCGGCATTGGTGTTTCTGAAAGTAGTGATGCCGTGGCAGTTATAGTGTCTGAAGAAACCGGGGAAATTTCATATGCCAAACAAGGAAGAGTAAAGATGAAACTCGGCTTCAAGGAGCTCGAAAAGCTTTTAAATAAAGACTTTTAAATAAGAAGATCCGACAGCGAGGACGCCGCCGGATCTTCAACCATAAACAAAAAATCTTTAGCAGTACTGATCAAATGCTTGATTCAAATTATCCGCGATCATTTGTGCAGGCCGGCCTTCTATCTGATGCCTCTCCACCATGTGAACAAGTTTGCCATCCTTAAACAATGCAATCGACGGAGATGAAGGAGGGTAAGGCAGCATATGCGCCCTTGCCTTTTCAACCGCATCACCTTCCATACCAGCAAAAACCGTCACAAACTTATCAGGCTTTTTTTCAAATTTTGTAGAGAGTGTTGCAGCCGGGCGGGCGTTCGAGGCAGCACAGCCGCATACGGAATTGACCATTAGGAGGACAGTTCCTTCCGAGCTGATCGCCTGCTCAACCTCTTCGGGCGTTCTTAGGTCCTGAAAGCCTGCATCAGCCAGCTCCTGACGCATTGGTGCTACTAAATATTCGGGATACATATCTTAATTGAGTTTAATGTTACAAACTATATACAAATATAATTAATTGTTTAGTGATCCTCCAGTATATGAGGGGCTTTTGACTTTAAAATTACGCAATATCAATAATGTATCTTCTGGACACAAGATGCTGAATACTACATAGCGGATCCTTTGAATTTGCAAAACTATGCTGTATTTTTGCATTCCATCTTTAACGCGAGTGAAGCGGAGGAGAACAATTTATTATTTATCAATGCGTCATGACGCATTTTAACAAACAAACTATGTCATCAGTAGAGACAAGCTATGTGCCTTACAAAGTTAAGGACATCTCATTAGCAGAATGGGGCCGTAAGGAAATCGGTCTTGCAGAAGCAGAAATGCCAGGCTTAATGGCGCTTCGTGAAGAATTCGGAGTTTCAAAACCTTTAAAGGGCGCACGCATTGCGGGCTGCCTTCATATGACAATTCAGACTGCGGTATTAATCGAAACCCTGGTTGAATTAGGCGCAGAGGTCACCTGGTCATCATGTAATATCTTTTCTACTCAGGATCACGCCGCTGCTGCCATTGCTGCGGCAGGTATTCAGGTTTACGCCTGGAAGGGTCTTTCTGAAGAAGAGTTTGACTGGTGTATCGAGCAAACCTTACATTTCGGCCCCGACCGCCAGCCATTGAACATGATCTTAGATGATGGAGGCGATTTGACCAATATGGTGTTCGACCGTTTCCCTGAGCTCATCGCCGGAATAAAAGGACTTTCTGAAGAAACCACAACC
>CAZFQV010000148.1:4032-6225 GCA_964521175.1 uncultured Sphingobacterium sp. | reverse complement strand
TTTTTGTCGGATATTATTATGTTTCAAGAAAGCTATTTTCACAATTAGCTTAAATTAAATAATTAATTGATTATAAAAGTAAATAACAAGAGGACAAATAAGTCTAATTGAAGATAATAAATAAAACCTTTAATCTTTATTGAACCGCCTTCTAACTTTGTTTCCGGTTTAGTTTGTAACCCATCAGCACCTATCATAAACGGATCCCAAGACTTTATTTCCCTGTCACGTAAATAGATTTTTAAACCTTCATCCATATACCTATGAAAAACCATAGACAAATGAGATTTGACGGAATCCATTATTCCTAGAAACTTACTTTTAGCTTCTTCATTATCTTCTGAAGTATCCTTTGTAAGTCTATCCAAATCCCACCAAACAACACAAGTGCCCGTCTCAACAGTTTCTATTTTCTTAGTCCAGTTTTCTTCGTTAGGAATGTATCTAATTAATTTCCATACTTTTTCTTGATTGACAAAGTCCAAATCCCAAGTCCAAAAAACAGGCTTGTAACCCTTAGCTTTAGAGAAAACAGTAAATTTTCTTGATTGCGAAAATGAAGCAGTCTTTAAGCCTAAACCAAAACGACCTAAATCATCTCGATTTCTTTCATCTAATGGATTTTTGCTTCCAGGACGCATAGCTTGAATGAGTTGTTCATTATTCATCCCAGTGCCATCATCTAAAATAGACAATGTTGTGTTTGAACCTTTCCATTCGTAATCAATCCATATATTTTTTGCTCCAGCAGTAATTGAATTATCAATAATGTCAGCAATAGCAGTTTCAATAGAATAACCAATAGCACGAAAGGTTTCAATCATTGAGCTTGCTTCTGGCTCAGCAGAAGTTGATTGTATGTTAGTGTAGTCAATCATTACCCTTTAAGTGCTTTTAAAATTTCAAAGGCGATAGATTTAGCCATCAAAGGGGGTACAGCATTCCCAATTTGTTTAAAAGCAGCTGTTCTATTCGCTCCTTCCTTTTCGCCTTCAAAATAATAGTCATCTGGAAAAGATTGTAGGCGTGCTGCTTCTCTTACACTGATTGATCTATTTTGCTTACTATCAGGATGAATATAATAATGGCCATCTTTGGCAATATGGGCGACTACTGTTTGCGAGTAGGGTAAGTCAGAAGCAACCACCTTAAATCTGTCAAAAAATGAAGTGCGATTTTGATGGGTCTTTAATCTTTCTGGTAAATCATTGTAGTTTAATCGTTCTTGTTTTTTATCCCATTTCTGAACGGCAATTTTATAAATTTCTTTATCTTGCTCTCTATGTGGTCTTGCAATATGTTGGGTTAAAATATCAATACCATTGCGTAAAGCGTGAGATTTTAAGTATTCCGTTGTTTCAGTTTTGTATTTTAAAAATCTGTCTACACCTTCACCAGCTTTTATTACAGGCAAATCGTCCAATAAATCTTTTACTAAATAATTGTTTTCAATTGAAATTTCTTCCAAATTTGGTACACTAATCTTTTTGTTTTTTTGCCAACCTAGAATGATAATTCGTTTTCTATTTTGCAATACTCCAAAGTTTCTTGCTTCAAGTGTGTGCAGTTTTATTTGATAGCCTTTTTTGTTAAAAATCTTCTCCATCTCTTCAAGATAGTGACCACCTTTAGCAGACTTTAATCCCAAAACGTTTTCAAAAACGAACATATTAGGCTTATATCTTTCTAAGTATTCAGCATATTGAATAAAGAGGTAATTTCTTGGGTCACCTTCCATTTTGGTTTTAGACCGTGACCGTCCCACCAATGAATATGCTTGGCAAGGTGGTCCGCCAATAATTAAATCAACTTTTCTTTTTCCTAGGCTTTTCTTTATTTGCTGGTGTATAGTTTCATTGTGTTCATCTCCAATTGGAAGGTTAATAACAGCGTCCAAAATGTCTTTGGGCACACTTAAATATAATTGCTCACGAGTTATCTCACCTTTTAGATAGGAAATGTAAATTTTGTAGTTGTTGTTAGCTTTTAAGTAATGGTAAGCAGCTCTTGTTCTCAGAGTATTACAAGCAGAATTTTCAATTTCAACGTGAGCAATAGGCTCAAAACCAGCTTGGATAAATCCTTCTGAAAGTCCTCCTGCTCCTGCAAATAAGTCTATGAAATTGTAAGTCATTATAATATTTTTCTTTGGTTCAAATTTACTTGTTTATTCTGTGCGTTGGCAAAAATTCA
>CAZFQV010000148.1:0-4022 GCA_964521175.1 uncultured Sphingobacterium sp. | reverse complement strand
GTATGTTTTTGGTCACCTGTCAAAATGGTTTGTCTTAGTTTTAATGTTTAAATTTTAGTCGGTCAGTCGTCTTGTGAACGGTCGTCCTACCATTGGCTATAACTTATTTATACCGGCCACAAAACCACCTAAACCCAACGCTATTCGTCATATTAAGGCGATTTTATGCATTAAATAAAGCTATCCAAAAAATTGCTCTTCAGCAAACTGGCAGTTATATTTTTTTCGAAATAAGACACATTTCTTTCGGATAGGTATATCCCAGGTATGGGTGGGGGGTACGCTGAATTTCGGTACTGAATCCGGTGCGTTTTGATTATTAAAGATTAAAATCAGGAACGCAATCTCTGAATGTACCATTTGTAAGGAAGTCCAAGAGTACTTCTACAGGCAAAGTTCTTGCTAATCTTCCGAACTGTAAATCGACTCCTTAAGCCTGTCCCTTCTTAAGTCTTATCCCCCGCAGGAATTCTTCCACGCTCATCCGCTTCTTACCTTCCAGCTGAATCTCTTTTACCGAGATCAAGCCATCCGCGCAAGCGAATTTCAGGTATTTTTTATGGTCGCTGAGATAGGCGCCAGGCTGAACTTCCGGACTAATGCGTTCGATCTCCGCCTGGAATATTTTCAGGGATTTATCCTGCAATACGGTGTATGCTGCGGGATAGGGACTCAGTCCGCGGATGTGATTATAGACCTTTTCCACCGGCTGATTCCAGTCGATCTGGCAGTCTTCCTTAAAGATCTTGGGGGCAGTCTTTAAATCAGCGGTATTGGCCTGTGGAGTTTCGCTGTATTGGTTATTTTCAATGGCTCTGACGGTTTTAACGAGCAGGGCCGCCCCGACCGCCATCAGCTTGTCGTGGAGGTCGCCGGCGGTATCGTCCGGGTCAATACTTACCCGCTCAGAAAATAAGAGATCGCCGGTATCAATTTCCTGTTTTAAGAAGAAGGTAGTTACGCCGCTTTCTCGCTCTCCGTTCATGATCACCCTGTTGATGGGCGCTGCGCCGCGGTATTGCGGCAGGAGGGAGGCATGTAAATTGATCGTGCCTTTCGGCGGCATATTCCACACCACCTCGGGCAGCATGCGAAATGCCACCACCACCTGCAAATCGGCCTGTAAAGCGCGGAGAGCATCCAGAAAAACGGAGTCTTTTAGCCTTAGCGGCTGCAGTATGGTAAATCCCTGTTCAAGGGCATATTTTTTAACGGCAGATTCAGAGATTTTCTGTCCCCTGCCGGCAGGCTTATCGGGTGCAGTAATCACGCCCACAATATCGAATCCCTCCTCTGTCAGGGCCCTGAGCGAGGCCACGGCAAAATCGGGGGTGCCCATAAAAACTATTTTCATTATGCGGTTTGAGGGTGTGCTATTAGACGAATTCCCGCTAAATTAAAGCTAAAATTTCAAAAGCCATGAATTCCCTGAAACTTATGACCTATTCATAGAGCAGGTACTTTTTCCGCATGATCTTGTATTGGGAAAGACCGGGCTCCCAGCTCTGGCGAATTTCTTCCTCCGATTTTCCGGCGATGATCATCTTCTTCAGACTCTCCGTGCCGGCGAGCTTATCGAAATTACCCATCTGATTGCTTTGGCGGAAATCGAAGAACTTGTCTTTATAGGGGTAGGCCTTATATAGTTCGATCAGCCAACTGAGGTTGATTTGCCGGGTAGCTCTGAACTTATTCGTATTGTATTTTCGCAGGTCTAGTCCGAAACATTCCTTATCCTGATGCAAAGGGGTTTCGCTCATCCCCTTGATGCTGTGTGGAGTGAAAGAGAATTTATATTTGCCCTTCAGATCCGGGTTACCCAACACGGTAAACGGGAAATTGGTGCCACGCCCCTGGCTGATGATGGTTCCTTCAAACAGACAGACCGAGGGATACAGCAATATAGATTGCGCAGTGTTAAGGTTGGGCGAGGGGCTCACCGGCAGCTCGTAAGGCATCCCGTGGGAATAATTGGCCACCTTGATAATCTTGATATTGCATTTTACCTGTCCGGCCATCCATCCCTCACCATTGAGCATCTGGGCATATTCGCCGACGGTCAGCCCATGGACGATGGGAATAGGATTGATGCCGATTCCCGACTTCAGCTTAGGATCCAGTATCGGTCCGTCTACATAAAAGCCATTCGGATTCGGGCGATCCAGAATCATCAGTTCCTTATTGTTTTCTGCACAGGCTTCCATAACATGCTGCAGGGTATTGATATAGGTATAAAAGCGTGCTCCCACATCCTGAATATCATAGATCATCAGATCGATATCCGCCAGATCTTCTTTCCGGGGTTTATAGTTTTTGCCGTACAGGGAGATCACCGGCAGGCCGGTCTTAGCATCAAAGCTATCGTCAACTTTTACACCTGCGCTGGCATCACCACGGAATCCATGCTCCGGACCGAAGACTTTCACGATATTGACACCCAGCGCCAATAAGCTATCTACGCTCGGCCGGTTCCCGATAATCGACGTAGGGTTAACTACCATGCCGATGCGTTTACCCTTAAGATAAGGCAGATAGGCATCAGTTTGATCAGCGGCGGTGATGATCTTGCCTTTTTTCACCCGATCCAGGGCATCGATATCTACCTTTTTCGGATCGGGAACGGCACGATTCCGGTTGTTGACAGGTTGAGAGCATGCGCTGCCGGAACATAAAATGTATACCGCTAACGCGAGGAGACTTGTCCGAAACATATTATTCTTTATCTGGTTATACCTGCTAATGTACGTAATTCGGCTTCAAAGAAAATTAAAAAAAATGCATCTTTGAATCCATATAGAAAACAAAAGGTTTGAATTTACCACTCTTCATTGCCCGGCGTATTACGTTTAATTCCAAGCGCACCTTTTCCAGGCTGATTGTCCGTATCGCCATCCTGGGGATCATGCTGGGTCTTGCAGTGATGATTCTGGCGGTGGCCATTGTCAAGGGCTTTAAGTCGGAAATCCGTGAAAAGGTGAGGGGTTTCTCCGGGGATATTCAGGTCTCCCGCCTGGATCTCAATACTTCTTATGAGAATTCACCTTTTACCATCAGCGGCGACAAGCTGGACACTCTCAAAGCCTACCCCGGTATTGATTATTTACAGGCATTTGCCACCAAGCCGGGCATCATCAATACTCAGGATGAAATTGAGGGGGTAATTCTAAAGGGTGTAGACAAAGAATACCATTGGGACTATTTCCGGAAGACGCTGGTCGAGGGTGATGTACTCGACTTTTCTCCGAAAGAGAAGCCTGAAAACCAGATCCTTATCTCTAAATATACTGCCGACCGGCTGAACCTGAAGGTTGGCGATGATTTCTTGATGTATTTCATTGAAAATTCACTACGCAAGCGGAAGTTTGTCATTCAGGGCATCTATAATCTCGGGGTGGAGGAAGTGGATAATACCTTCGTCATCGGTGATATCGCCCTGATCAGAAGCCTGAATAAGTGGGAACCGAATGAAGTAGGGGGTTACGAGATCCGGGTGAACAATTTTGATCAGCTGGTACCCATAGCAGACCGGGTGTACGATAATCTCGGCCTGAACCTCCGGTCATCTACCGTCAGGGAAACTTACCCTGCCATTTTCGAATGGCTCTCGCTTTTGGATGTGAACACCCAGGTGATCCTGATCCTGATGATGGCCGTGGCGGTGATTAACATGATCTCTGCGCTGCTGATTATGATTCTGGAACGGACGAATATGATTGGGGTGCTCAAGGCTCTTGGAAGCACCAATTGGACCATCCGCAGGATTTTCTTGTATAATGCCTGCTACCTGATCGGCCTGGGTCTGCTGCTGGGCAATGTAGTGGGCATTGGACTGGGCGCGTTTCAGTCGGCTACTCATTTCTTTACCCTCGACCAGGCATCCTATTATATCAATTTCGTGCCGGTGCAGTTAGAGCTCACTGATATCCTGCTGTTGAATGCAGGCACCCTGATCATCAGCTTGATGGTATTACTTATTCCTTCGCTGCTGGTTACCCGAATATCTCCGCTTAAATCGATTAGCT
>CAZFQV010000147.1:0-6238 GCA_964521175.1 uncultured Sphingobacterium sp. | reverse complement strand
CAATCAAAAACTGGCACCACTATTACAGGTGCCACGATCCTACACCATCCTCAAAACCTCCGAACCACTAAATATTGATGGCAGGGACGATGAGAAAGTATGGGAGAAAGCCCCCTGGTCTGAGCCCTTTGTCGACATCGAAGGTAATCCTGCAAAAAAGCCCGCTTATGATACCCGATTTAAACTATTATGGGATGACGATTACCTTTATGTCTATTGCCGCTTTGATGAAGAACATATCTGGGCCAATTTAAAGGAGCATGATCTTTCTATATTCCAGGACAATGCATTGGAGATGTTTATTGATCCTGACGGAGATACCCATAATTACATGGAGTTCCAAATCAATGCTTTTGCGGCAGTTTGGGATCTTTTGCTGAATAAGCCGCCACGTAATGGTGGTCCGAGTATTACGGATTGGGATGTTAAAGGTTTAAAAAAGGCAGTATATATTAATGGTACCCTAAACAATTCGACGGATAAGGATCAATACTGGGGGATAGAAATCGGGCTTCCCTTGAAGACTTTTCGTTTTGGCGGCAGTAACTCAATGCCTAAAATAGGGAGCACCTGGAAGATGAACGTCACCCGGGTTCAGCGTGAAGTAGACTTTAAGGATGGGGGATATGTGAAGAGAACAGGTGCGAATGGCAGACCGGTTCAGCCGGCGTATTCCTGCTGGTCGCCACAGGGGCTAGTGAATTTTCATTATCCGGAACGATGGGGCGTTGTTCGATTCGCCGGCGAAAATGAAACCAGTACTGACTTTTTGAATCTTAGCAACGAACAGTTAAAACTAAGCTTATGGAAATATTATTATTTGCAACAGGAATTCAAGACCAAGAACGGAAATTACGCCACTTCTCTGGAGCAGATCAGGAAGGAATTTCCAGCTGTCAGCTTCCCTGAAATAAAAAATATTCGTTTGTCAGGCACCGAACTTCAGTTCACTCTGACGACTGAAAATATGCAGGAAAAACTTGCATTTTCTTTAGATCATGAAAGCAAATTTGTCGTTAAAACGTTACAATAGGCCATAATTTCGTCTCTTAATTAAGCAAAATCAGTGCTAATGCTGTAATAATTCATAAAACCTAAGAAATTATCTTACTGGTAATCAGGATGTTAGGTTTATTATCTGAAATAAATCATGAAACGAACTACTACTTTTATAAATATTTGACATAATGAAAAAAATGTCTACTTTAGGATTACCGAATTAGTAAGGAATAACTTCGTGAAGTGAGTCCAAGCTGTAGACGGTAAAATAATTAATTAATTATACCTAACACAAAAAATGTTTTATGATGAAAAAAATTTACAAACTAGTCGTGTTGCTGCTATTTTGCCAGACCTATGTGTTTGCGCAAAATATCAGTGTTACCGGTAAGGTTACCGACACTGACAATCTTCCACTCCCTGCGGTGAGTGTGAAAGTTAGTGGATCAAATCAGGGAACCAGTACTGATGCCAATGGTAATTTTACATTGTCTGTGCCATCTACAGCCACTTTAGTATTTACCTACATTGGTTACACCACCCAAACCATTCAGGTTCAGGGTCGTACTACGCTGAACGTGAGGATGACAATCAACGCGAAGGAACTGGAAGGGGTTGTAGTGACAGCGCTGGGTATCGAAAGATCCGAGAAAAGCCTGAGTTACAATACCACCAAGATCTCCGCTGAAGACCTTAATGCTGTGAAGGGAGCTAACGTCCTGAACTCACTGGCTGGTAAGGCTGCCGGGGTTTTCGTTACCCAGGGAGCTGGTGGTCCGGGTAGTTCTCCGAGAATCATCATGCGTGGTAATAAGTCGATCACTGGTTCAAATGAACCATTATACGTGGTTGATGGGGTTCCTATGGGCTTTTCAGACTTTAACTCTGAAGACGTTGAAAGCTTACAGGTATTACAAGGTGCATCAGCTGCTGCTCTTTATGGAAGTCAGGCTGCCAATGGTGTAATCCTTATTACCACCAAGAAAGGTAAGTTAGGAGCTACTACAGTTGATTTCGCCTCTACCGCAACTTTTGATAATCCGATGTTATTGCCGGAGCTTCAAACAAACTACGGACAGGGTTTAGGAGGTAAGGCTATGACAGGGATCAATGACAGCTGGGGACCAAAAATCACCAATGGTAGTGACGCTCATATCAAAGACTTTTTTCAAACTGGAGAAAATTATATCAACAGTCTTTCTGTAAGTAGCGGTAACGCAAATCAGAGACTTTACTTCTCTTACGCCAATACGAATTCGAAGGCGATGGTGCCCAATTATACCTACAATCGTCATAACGTATCCTTAAGAGGTAATACTACTTTATTTAATAATAAAGTGACTCTGAATGGCGGAATCAATTTCATGAAGGGCCAGACCGCTAACCAAAATCGTTCCTCATGGACCCAAAGCCCCATGTTTGGCTTGTATCTTTTCCCTGTAGGTGATGATATGTCTAAATACAGTGCAAACGGTGGTGCGGTTTGGAACCCAACCCGTAACATGTGGGTGCAGAACTGGCCTTACATGAAAAATGAGCATAGTTCCAACCAAAATCCGTACTGGATCCAGAACTTCATTACTGGTGACGATGTTTATGACAGGACTGTATTTAATGCGTCTGCAAAATGGGACATCACCAACTGGCTTAATTTCACCGGAAGGATGGTTTTCAATACCCGTAATTCAACTAGTGAAGACCGTTTTTCGGCTTCATCAGATCCGATTGACGTAGGTCAAAACGGTGGATATAGTAAGAGTGTGTCAAACAATGATAATACGTACCAGGATTTTATATTGAATGCTAATAAAAATCTTGCGAGCAATCTGACCCTGAATGCAAATTTAGGTTTTAGTAATACTTATGGTATTTCTCGTAACGTGTTTAATGGTAATGCGGGCACAAATAACACACTTTCTTATCCAAACTTCTTCTCTATTTACGGTTTACAGGGTAATTTCAATTCCACTGAGTCGTTGACAGAGACCAGATCCCAGGCGGTATTTGGTACGGTTGCTTTCGGATGGAAAGAAACCTTATTTCTGGATGCAACAGCAAGAAACGAATGGGCTTCAACTGTTGACCAGGATTTCTTCTATCCGTCTGTGGGCTTAGCGTATATCCTTACTCAGACCATTGGTACGAACAATGTTCTTTCTTTTGCTAAATTAAGAGGATCTTATGCTGAAGTAGGTAACTCCTTATCTTTCGGTGCTGCAGAAAGAAACCCTTACTATTCAGTAGCTGCTAATGAGAATATCAATGGCAGGTCTAACTTGCCTTTTTTCAGCGGTACAGATACGATTACCCTTAAACCTGAGCGTTCTAAATCATGGGAAATGGGAGCCGACCTGCGCTTCTTTAATGATAAGCTGAATTTAAGTGTGACTTATTATAATGCGACTACAGAAGATCAGGTGTTTACGATTACTGCTCCTTCTGGTGCAGGCGCATCTAACTTCTACATCAACGGTGGTACTATTCAAAACCGTGGTATTGAAGCAGGCTTAAGCTATAACGCTAAATTGGGCCAGGTTAGCTGGTCTCCAAGTTTCAACTTTTCCAGAAATACCAACCGTATTAAGGAATTAAGCAATCTTCTTTCTTCAGATCGTTTCGTAATGTCTAGCGGAAACAGATTGAGTAATCTGTTTTTACTTCGCCCGGGAAGTACCCTGCTGAATGGCAGAAAATACGGAGCTTATCATGATCTCTTTGGTAAAACTTACGTAAGAGATGCCAATGGCAATATGACCTATGATCCCAAAACCGGGTTGCCTATCCTTTCACCGGTTAATGACCAGTACGCAGGTAATGCCAACCCTGACTTCCTGTTGAACATGAACAATCAGTTCAGTTATAAAAACTGGAGCTTGTCTTTCCTGATTGACGGTCGCTTTGGCGGACTGGTAACATCTTCAACTGAACAATGGTTAGACTATAAAGGTCTTTCTAAACGTAGTGGTGAAGCGCGTGATGCTGGTGGTGTGATGGTGAATGGTAAGTTGATCGATCCAGAGCTTTACTATGGTTACATCTCAGCAAAGGCTGACCATGGTGCTGCAATTGAGGAATATGCTTTTGATTCAACTAACATCCGTTTAAGAGAAGTTGCCTTAGGTTTCAAATTGCCTCATTTCTCGAATGCAGTAAGAAACGCAAGCCTGAGCCTGATAGCGAGGAACCTGTTCTTCTTCCACAAAGAAGCTCCTTTTGATCCGGAATTGGCTATCGGTACAGGAAACAGCAGCCAGGGATTTGAATCATTCCAGCTTCCTTCTCCAAGATCAATTGGTTTAACTCTTAGAGCTGGTTTATAATTATAATAAGAAATTAAGAAAGTAATATGAAAAGATTAATAAATATGAACAATTATAAACTATTGGGTTTGGGTTTATTATTGTCAGTTGCCTCCGCCTGTACAGATAAGATGGAAGGCATCAACCAGAACCAAAAACTCATGCCTCCGGGTGATTTGGTTCAGGATGCGAATGAGGGAGGGTTCCTTCTGCCGGCAATGATGCAAGCTGTGAACAGTCCGACAACCTCGAATCAGACTCAGCAGAATCTTCAGGCCGAATCCTATGCGAATTATTTGGAAGCTCCGAGTAACTTCGTCGGGAACGTCAATACCACCACTTACGCAACCCGCGGATTGTGGCCAGGCTCATGGACAGTGTCTACCAACGGGGTGATGAACAACTGGTTACAGATGAAGAAGAGTGGTTTTGATACTAAGTATCCGGATTTATATGCCATTTCTTTGATTCTTAAGGTGGCCGCCGGACACCGTCTGGTCGATACTTTCGGTCCATATCCATATACTACTTACGGAAGTTCTGCTGAGCCGAAATTTGATACTCCGCAAGAAGCTTATAAAGCGTTTTTTGCAGATCTCGATATTGCGGTTAAATCTTTGCAGGCTGCCGAAGCTGCTGATCCAAACGCTGATAACGTTCGTTTTAAGAAATGGGATTCTTCAACTTTAGGTGGAGAGTATACTAAATGGATTAAATTGGCGAACACATTGCGTTTACGTCTTGCCATTCGTATTTCAGCAACCGCTGATGCTGCTTTAGGCAAGGCGGAAGCTGAGAAAGCAGTTTCTGCTGCCGCGGGCGGTCTTTTGGACGAGACTACCGGCTCTTGGGCTGTTTACAGTGCCAATGGTACTAACGGACATTATACCATGACTAATGCCTGGTCTGATACCCGTATTTCTGCAGCTGTAGTTACTTACCTGGAAGGTTTCGGTGATCCACGTCTTCCAGTCTATGTAGTCAAGGCAACTGATCCGGCGGTAGCGGGTACTTACAGAGGCATTCGCCCTGGAGTTGATCGTCCTACCAAAACGATTTACGAGAACTATTCTAAGTACAACGTGCAGGCTACTACTCCGATGAAACAGGTTGATGGTGCAGAAAGCTATTTCTTAAGAGCAGAAGGTGCTTTAAGAGGATGGGCCATGGGCGGTACTCCTAAGGAGTTATATGAAGCCGGTATCCGCGCTTCATTAAAGCTGAATGGCGCTTCTGAAGGAAATTACCTGAATAGCACCAGTATGCAATTGGCTTATGTCGATCCTAAGAGACCGAATAATGAGTATGACAGCCCTCGTTTATCTGATGTAACTGTTAAATGGGATGATGCAGCAAGTTTTGAGCAAAAGCTTGAGAAGATCATTATGCAGAAATGGATCGCGGTATTCCCTGAGGGAACAGAAGGTTGGTCTGAGTTTAGAAGGACAGGATATCCGAAGCTGTATCATATTATGGCGTCTAAGAATCCCCTGCTTCCTACCGGAACATTCATCAAACGTCTGACTTATCCTCAGGTTCAGGTTGTTAACTCCAGCCCTGCAGCTTACGCCGCTGCTGTTAGTTATCTTGGCAAAGATGATGAAAATGTTAAATTCTACTGGATGAAATAATCCGAAAAACATCTAATACAAAAAGAGCATTCCTTTAAACGGGGATGCTCTTTTTTTTAAAAGATGTTTCTCTAAAACTATTTGTTTCTTATTGCTCGGGACGGTCGTGTAGTCACAGTTCTTCCAACTCACTGTTTACGCCTTATTCCCCGGCGGGTCTACTTCACATCTGAAAAAAAGGCCTAATAGACACCCTGTCTTGCATTTAATCCGAATCCTATTGCTATCGGAAGATTATCGATAATTTATTTATTTGGTGTATATTTATATTAAATATAATATTAATTGGTATATTTGTATACTTTATCG
>CAZFQV010000146.1:0-6241 GCA_964521175.1 uncultured Sphingobacterium sp. | reverse complement strand
ACGTAGGAAGTGGAAAGACGGTAGTAGCGCTCATGGTAATGCTACTGGCCATCGACAATGGTTATCAGGCCTGTATCATGGCGCCCACCGAAATACTGGCCCAACAACATTTTCAGTCTATTAAAAGCCTGCTGGGGGATGGCCTGGCAAGCATCAGCCTGTTGACCGGATCCACGCCCAGGAAAAGTCGGAAAATAATCCACGAACAATTGGAAAGCGGAGAATTGTCTATCCTCGCCGGGACCCACGCACTGCTGGAAGATGTGGTCAAGTTTAAGAACCTGGGTCTGGTGGTGATTGATGAGCAGCATCGTTTTGGGGTGGAGCAGCGGGCGAGATTATGGCGTAAGAATATCATTCCGCCACATGTGCTGGTAATGACGGCTACGCCCATCCCCCGGACCCTGGCGATGACTCTCTATGGCGACCTGGATATTTCAGTAATTGATGAATTGCCGGCCGGTCGTAAGCCAATAAAGACTGTCCATTTATATCATAGTCAGCGACTCCGCATGTTTGGCTTTATGCGGGAAGAGATTGCCAAAGGAAGACAGGTATATATTGTCTACCCTCTTATCAGGGAGAGCGAAAAGCTGGATCTGCTCTATCTTGAAGCTGGTATAGAAGCAATCTCTGATGAGTTTCCTTCGCCGCTGTATAACCTCAGTATTGTGCACGGCAAGCTCAGCCCTAAGGATAAGGCTTCTGAAATGCAGCGTTTCGTGAAAGGTGAAACCCAGATTATGGTGGCTACTACAGTTATCGAAGTAGGGGTAAACGTGCCCAATGCCAGCGTGATGATCATCGAAAATGCCGAGCGCTTCGGCCTGTCGCAGCTTCATCAGCTTCGCGGCAGAGTAGGTCGGGGTGCCGAGCAGTCTTTTTGTATTTTGATGTCCGGAAATAAGCTCAGTGCGGATGCTAAGACCAGGATCGACACCATGGTCAGGACGAACGACGGCTTTGAAATTGCTGAGATCGATCTTCAGCTTCGTGGTCCGGGGGATATTGAAGGAACCCGGCAAAGTGGCTCCTTAGACATCAAGCTGGCCGACCTCGCCACGGATCAGCACATTTTGGCGGAAGCAAGAGCCCTGGCTATCGCCGTATTGGAAAAAGACCCCGGGCTGAAGGAGCAGGAGAATAAGTTACTCAGGGAATTTTTCGAAAGACGGACGAAAGGAATAGGATGGGATAAAATATCCTAAGCCGGTTTCGCTCTTAGATTTTCTGACGCTTACCCCATAATAGATAAAGTAAGGATCCCACAACCGGCGCAATCAGAATAACGATTAGCCAAAGCAACTTGGTATTCATGGCTAAGCTGCTTTTAAGAAGATCGACCAGGGCTATAACGACCAGCAGCAGCCAGATAATGCCAAAGATAAAGCGGAAAAAGCCGCCGATGAACAGGAATTGAGTCAATATTATCATTCGTTTACAGGTTTAGCTTTTTGTTTTCGACCCCATATCAAATAAGCCAACGGGCCAAGCAAAGGGGCCAATAATACGATGATGGTCCATAGTACTTTGTTCAAAGGATCTTGAAAAGTGGACCGGAAGATGTCAAGCAAACAGAATACCGTCAGAATAAACGGAACAAGTGTCAGGATTATCATGACGATAATCTCCTGGGCGCCGAGATTCAAATAAAGTAACTGATCCATAGCATGTTGATTTTAAATGTAGTAAAACCTAATCAACTTCCAAAGAATGTTTCTCCCCAATTTGCTGTCTCCACATCGCAAAATATAGTCCTTTCTCCGCCAGGAGCTCTTCATGTCTTCCCGACTCAATAATATGACCCTTCTCCAGCACGAAGATCTTGTCGGCATGCATAATCGTAGAAAGGCGGTGGGCAATTAATATAGTGATATGATCACTGATCACGGAAACGTCGCGGATGGTTTCGGTGATCTCTTCTTCGGTAATGGAGTCCAGAGAGGAGGTCGCCTCATCAAAGACCAGAATGTTGGGCTTACGCAACAGCGCTCTCGCAATAGATAGTCTTTGTTTTTCGCCTCCGGATACTTTTACTCCCCCTTCGCCAATGATAGTATCAAGCCCATTATCTGCCCGTGCCAGCAAGTTCTGACATGCTGCCCGCTGAAGCACGCGCATGCAATCCTCGTCGGTAGCATCAGGTTGTACGAAGAGCAAATTTTCACGTATCGTGCCGGAGAATAGTTGGGTATCCTGGGTGACAAAACCTATTTTTTCACGGAGTTCATCAAGGTCGATATCAGTGCCTGAAACATTATTATAAAGCACCTTGCCCATTGCCGGATGGTATAAGCCGACAAGCATTTTCACCAAGGTGGTTTTCCCTGATCCTGAAGGCCCTACAAAGGCGATGGTCTCCCCTTTGTCCACCTCGAATGAAATGCTCTCCAGCGCGTTGCGATTAGCAGACTGATGCCTGAAACTTACGGATGAAAACTCCAGACGCTCGATACGGCCAAGTTTAACGGGGTTGAACGGCTTCTTTTCTTTAGGAATGCTTAAAATATTTTTGAAGTTCTCCAGAGAAACCTCCGTTTCGCGATAGATGTTGATGATATTGCCCAATTCCTGCAGCGGACCGAAAATAAAGAAGGAATAAAGAAAGAGAGAGAAGAACTCGCCTACAGTGATCTTTCCCGCAAAGATCAGGAAGAGCATCAGCAGAATAATACCATTCCGTAATAGATTAACCAGCGTTCCCTGAATAAAGCTCAGACTGCGCACATATTTAACTTTTCTGAGCTCTAATTTTAAGATCTTATTGGTCGTGCCGTTGAGCCGGTTAATTTCCTGCCCCGCCAGACCCAGACTTTTGATCAGCTCGATATTGCGGAGAGACTCTGTTGTAGAACCCGCCAGCGCAGTAGTTTCAGTGACGATCGTTTTTTGAACGATTTTTATCTTTTTGCTCAATACCGAACTGATAATCCCAAGGATAGGGATCACTGAAACATACACCACAGCAATAGACCAGTGAATATTGATGGCATAGATAAACACGAAAGTAACTCCCACCAGAGAGGTAAATACGATATTGATGAAAGCGGTGATCAGTTTTTCGGTATCAGTGCGTACTTTTTGCAGAATGCCTAGAGTTTCGCCACTGCGCTGATCTTCAAAAACGGAATAAGGGAGCTCCAGTGAATGAGCCAGGCCATCAGAATAGATCTTTGCCCCCAGCCGTTGCGTAATTACATTGACATAATAATCCTGGAAGTTTTTGGCGATGCGGGAGACCATAGCGACACCCATCGCCGCCAGTATCAGCAGTCCGGCACCCTTAAAAAACTCTGCCGTGGTATATTCCTCATACCGCGTGACATAGGTGTCAATGATCTTCCGAAAGATCCAGGGATCGAGCAGGGAGAATACCTGATTGACGGTGGCGAGCAACAAAGCCAGCCCGATCAGGCCAGTATAATTTTTTAAATAAGCAGCTAACAGTTTCATTGGTGTTAAAATTGAAAAAGGGAACATTGCAAACGCCCTATTCCCTTTCCTGTGTCAATAAATGGCTGAAATTTAAACAGTCATAATATCTTTTTCCTTGGCTTCGATCAGCGCATCTAATCTGACGATATAGCTGTCTGTAAGCTTCTGCACTTCAGCCTCTCCTCCCTTGATCTCATCGTCAGACATGCTCTCGGATTTAAGCCGCTTGATCTTTTCGTTGGCATCTTTACGGATGTTCCTAATGGCAATGCGCCCTCTTTCTGCCTCCTCACGAGCTTTTTTAACCAGCTCCTTGCGACGTTCTTCGGTTAAAGGAGGTACATTGAGGCGGATTAATGCCCCGTCATTTTGAGGGTTTAATCCGATATTCGCTTCCATGATCGCTCGCTCAATTGGAACGAGCATACTTTTTTCCCAGGGCTGTACCACGATCGTACGTGCGTCGGGAGTATTGACTGTTCCTACCTGGTTCAAGGCCGTTGATGTACCATAATAATCAACATAGATACCGTCAAGCATGCTGGGCATCGCTTTGCCGGCACGAATTTTTACCAGCTCATTGTCGCAAAATTCAAGCGCCTTGTCCATATGGGTGCGGGCATCTTCTAATTGTTTCTTTATTAAGTCGTTCATATCCGCTCTGTTCGATCTGTAAAAATAATTAAATCAAATAAGTTGTTATGCATGAATTCTTCTTAAGCCTCAACCAACGTACCGATAGGCTCGCCGCTGACGATTTTCTTAAAATTACCTGGCTTATTCATGTCAAAAACAATAATCGGAAGGTTATTTTCCTGGCAAAGAGTAAAGGCAGTCATATCCATCACGTTCAGGTGTTTGCTTAACACTTCCGCAAAGGTTATCTTATCATAGCGACTCGCAGAAGGGTCTTTTAGCGGATCTGCGGTATAGATACCATCAACCCGGGTACCCTTAATGACCACATCAGCATTAATTTCCACTGCCCTTAACGAGCCCGCAGTATCCGTGGTAAAATAAGGGTTTCCCGTACCTGCTCCAAAAATCACGATCCTACCTTTCTCCAGGTGACGAACTGCCCGCCGGCGGATGAAAGGCTCACAGATCTGCTCCATTTTTATTGCCGTCAGCAGCCGGGTTTTTACTCCGGTTTTTTCAAGCGCATCCTGCAGAGCCATGCTGTTAATAACGGTGGCCAGCATCCCCATATAATCAGCCTGTACCCGATCCATGCCTGATTTTTCAGCACTCAGTCCGCGATAGATATTACCTCCGCCCACCACCAGGGCGATCTGAACTCCCTGAGCGTGTACATCATGAATATCTTTTGCATATTGGGCAACACGATCAATATCGATTCCGTATTGTTTATCACCCATCAATGATTCACCGCTTAATTTCAAGAGCACACGTTTATACTTCATAGAGATAATTTTTTCAAAGGTATTAAAATATTTTAGTTCAGTACCCCTGAGAGGTAGGTACTGTGTGTCCTGAACGCTTTATCGAAGACGATAAGGTCGGCATTATAACCCTGCCTGAGGCGTCCGCGCTGTTGGCTGCCGATCAGTTGTGCCGGGTAGGTGGAGGCCATACGCAGCGCTTCTTCCAAAGGAATTCCGACTTTAGACACACAATTTTCTACTGCTTTGAGCATGCTGAGGCATGAACCCGAAAGGGTTCCATCGGGCATGGTATATCTGTCGCCAGTGAATACATGTGGATAAATACCTTCGAGAGTTTCCGTCACCGCATCGGTAATGAGATAAAGGCGATCCCCGAGCTCCCGTTTAGCTAATTCGATCATTGGAAAACTCACATGAATACCATCCGCCACAATGCTGGTATAAGGCTTAAGCTTAAATATGGCCGGCACTAATCCAGGCTCCCGGTGATGGATCTGCGGCATCGCATTGTAAAGATGAGTTGCCGCCTGAACGGGCTTATTCAGAAAAGATAAAGCCTCCTGATAAGTCGCCTTGCTATGCCCAGCAGAAATCACAATACCTTGTGAATAAAGGTAGTCGATGAGTTCCTGATCCTGCAGCTCGGGAGCGATAGTGATCATTTTAAGCTCACCTTCTGCGCGCTCGACCCAGCTTTTTACCTCCGCCAGGGATCCTTTTTTAATAAATTTTTCGGGATGGGCACCCTTCTTTGCCGGATTGAGATAGGGGCCTTCCAGATGAAGACCCAGATAATTGCCCTTAGCTCTTTTCCTGTATTCTTTGCCCGCATCGATAAACCTGATAACCACTTCATCGCTGTTTGTTGCCGAGGTAGCCATAAAGCCTGTTGTCCCTTGCGCCAGAAGATCGTTTTCCATCTGCTCCAGGCCGGCCGTATCCGGCAGAGAGCCAAACAGTTTACCGCCGCTGCCATAGATCTGGAGATCGATTAAGCCGGGTGCGATATTCAAACCCGTTAAGTCGACATGCTGAAAATCGGCAGGGACATCTGCTGCGCTCCGGATAGAATCGATCACGCCATCCCGGATAAGGAGGATCTTATTCTCAATGGTTTCTTCCCCGGTGAACAGGGTAGCGTTTGCTAAGGCGATCTTCATCTGTTTATTATGTTTATCGATCAGACGGAGCTATTGATTATTTTATCATAATGCTCCCGACTTAAAAATAAGAAATTTACAGGCAAAAAAAATCCCCTCCGTTTGGAGAGGATTTGAATATTAAGCTCCTAACTGAACCCGCTTAAATGCAGTAACCGTCAGGTCTTTTTCTATACTATTTAAAAACTGTCCTACAGTTTCTGAAGAATCTTTTACATACTCCTGGTTGAGCAGGGTAGA
>CAZFQV010000145.1:4903-6248 GCA_964521175.1 uncultured Sphingobacterium sp. | reverse complement strand
CTACCTGCACGATCAGGTCCTCAGGACTAAAAAAATAAAAACCCTGTTCTTTAATTAAGGCGTCAATACGCTCGCGTTCCGCCTTGATAACATCCAGATCATAAGCTTCTCCTGATTTCAGAAATGTATTGGTGGCAGTTCCGGCAACAGCCTTGCCTAGCGCAGAGCTATCCGTTGTAAAACTTACGCTATTGATCGTATATAAGGGGCCGACGGTAGCATGATATATCAATTTTACCATTTTCTTTCCTCTAAAAACGGTGTCTGTGGTATCGCTCGCACGAAAGTAACCTCTATTCTCAAGTCTGTTAGCAATAAGACTGCGATTAAAATCCACTTTCACATCACTAAATAATACCGGAGGCTCCCCAAATTTCCTGCTTAACCAACTTCCGATACCCTTGCCCGACTCATTGCGTAGATTATACATCATCAGTTTGAAACGAATACCCAGAATCGAGCTGTTTGGTCGTGGTCGGGGCAAGGTCTCCAAGTCGGCGGTT
Organism: uncultured Sphingobacterium sp.; assembly: GCA_964521175.1. GTDB lineage: Bacteria > Bacteroidota > Bacteroidia > Sphingobacteriales > Sphingobacteriaceae > Daejeonella. Next base: position 5,745 of record CAZFQV010000145.1, on the reverse strand, counting down.
AACACTTTTTCAGTCCGCTTTTTTATATCCTTATCATCGATTTTTACCTCTGCGCCGAGATAAAGCCGGTCGCCTTGCGGAACTAAACGGGTCGTGCTGCAGGCCGAAACTAAAAAGGCAGTCACGGTTAAAAGACAATATAAATAATACCTATTCATTTACTTTTTCCTCCTTCTTCGCTGCCCGCCGGGCACGACGACGGCGCTTGGTATCTTCCGTCCTTGTGTGGAATATTTCTCTGAATTTATTGTAGTCCATGGTCAGCACGAAACCTATTCCGGTTTCTACGACCTGGCCCTGGATGGCTACCTGATATTCATTTTTCTGATAAACGCGCAGCAGGTAGCGGCCGTTTTTAGACAATTGATATTCTACAGACACGTTCCCTGCCAGATTGCTCGTGCGGGCACCGGGCTGCTGCGGCCCTTCCAGTTCAAAATTACTCCCTACATTTACTCTTAGACGATCGTTCAGCAATCGTTTTGACAGACCCACATTCAGATCGGTCCGGTTAGTCCGCTGGCCGGTGGTATAGTCATCGGTAGACTCTAAGTCAAAGTTAAGCTCCACCCCGGCGATCAGATCGCTGGCCAGGTTATTAAGCTGTTCAGACAAGATTTTACTGACGCTTTGCCTGGCAAGAGATTCAGCGCCGCCTCCTCCGCTAGAGCTTGAAAAAGGATTCTCACCGACAAAACGGTTTAGCAGAAGCAAGGCAAACACCTGTTTATTTAATTCCGAAGGCTCCTGGCGCAATTGCTCCAGTCGGGTGTCTACCGTGCCCGTCACGTCTGTAGATACATTATAATTCCGCTCGGGAAGAACAATATCAAAAGTGATCT
>CAZFQV010000145.1:0-4893 GCA_964521175.1 uncultured Sphingobacterium sp. | reverse complement strand
GCACCTCGAATGGAAGCCTCTGTTTATAGGTATTACGCACCGCCTGACTCGCATCACCGAGCACATTATCAACCAGGTCAAGAGGGGCTGTATTCGCAAGATAAGTGGCTGTGAGGTCGATATCCGCCGTAGTGGGCTCACCCGTCCAGGTCAACGTGCTCCCCCTTTCAATCTCAAATTTTCGCTTTACAAAATTAAACGACAGTTCATATTCTCCTTCATCGAGATTGTATACACCGGTCAGGGTAACTTTTCCACTCGGGTCAATGCCAGCGTTAAGCTGCGCTTCGCCACGAAGGCGAAGAAAATCGCCATTAGCCTCATCAATAACAATATTAAATTCTGCGGCTTTATCTACCTCCAGGTTCACGGAAACGTTCATTCCTGTAATTGACGATTGATTTAATGAGTCTGGAAGCGCACTCAGTATGGTTGCCAGTTCGGGCGCATCCATATCAATAAATTCGACGATACCCTTACGCTCTTCAATCGCGGGATCAGACTGGGGTAAAACGATTGTGAAATTTGTTTTCTCATTGACCCTGAGCGTCCCATCCACCACTGGTGTATTCATATTTCCACCGATGCTGAGGTCGCTGTCGATAAACAGCTTTCCATAATAAAGCTCATTATCTTTTGCGCTGGAATTAATTACTTGAAAATTGTCTGAGATGAGATCCAGATCAAAACGGAAATCTGTGAAGGTTTTGGTATACACCATACCGTCCAGAATGGCGGCATTCTGAGCCGAATCAATCAGTGTAAAATCGGAAAATCGTACGCCTTCTTCGTTGATCCTCATGGCATTGTCCTTAATACGATAATACGAGTTTAACATACTCACTCTAAATGCCGCCTGTTCAAAATTTATCTGACCATTCACCCTGGGGACCTCTGTTGTTCCTTTGATCGCAAGCCGGCCATTCATGCTGCCTCCCGCACTATCTATCGCTCCGAAGGTAAACCCCTGGATGCTCTTCAGGTTCAGGTTTTCAATATTCAAATCTAGATCGAAGCTACTGTTGCTGGTATTATAATTCCCCAGAAGAGTCAAGTCATTGCCATGGCCTTTAATCCCGACATTCGCAGCAAAAATGTCGGTCTGCTGGTTATTGACTTTAAGCGCTATATTCCCGATTGTATCCCCCCGGAAATTAAATCGATCTATATTCATATCAGCAGTAAAAACCGGCGTCTTCTGCAGGTCACTGGCCAGGACATTTCCGTTAATGGTGCCACCAAGCAGTAGCGAATCCCTGCTGAGCATGGAGGTCAGTGTTTCGATTTTAAAATTACTGAAATCGATCTTTACGGGATTATTTAATCCTGGAGGAGCAGTGTTGACGCTCAGCTGCTGACTATTATTTGAGAGCACAAAGTCAGTCGCCTGAATGCCATTCTTACCAAAACGCACCTCATTGCCGCCGTTTACCGCCCAGGGCTCATAATTCAGAATCAATCCATCCTTTCTGAGGCTAAATTTAAAGTCAGAGCTTTCAGACTTAAGATCCCCGGCTATACGGTAATGGACCTTTTGCTCGCTGTCTTTGACCTGTAGGTCGGCGCTGAAAATATTGTCCTGTGCTTTTCCGGTTAAAGTGGTGTTAAGTAGACGTATTTGTGGCGTACTGATATTTCCAATATTCAGGGCGTAATTCAAAGCCTCACTTCCGGTATTTATGTTTATTCGAAGATCTCTCAGGTCATTTTCTCCGTAAAGAAGACGCGGTGCAGACGCATTCAGGACCAGCTTAGCCCCGGCACTATTGAAGCTGCCATCCACCGTTACGCTGGCCAACTCTTTGAGATCCGGAGCAAACTGTCTAAACAGCGGTCCGTTAACCAATTTAGCATTGAACGTAAAAGACTGCGGATCATAGGCAGGCAATGTCGTACTATCACCGACAGAAAAATAGTTCCTCACCAGATCCTGCATGGCGTAAGTTATTTGGCTAAGCTTATAATGCCCCGCGATGTCGGCACGCAAAACTTCGGATCTTAGCTTGAGGCTATTGCTATCGGCACTTGCAGTAGACACAATACTGACCGAATCGAGTTGATATCTTTCACCGCCACGAGCAACGATTGCGTTCGTCAATAACACCGTTCCGTTGAGATAATCCACATCGGCAGTGGTCAGGTCAGCGTTCAGGGAGCCATGGAAACGGATGTCTTCCTCCACTAGATTGAGCGGCTTAAGATTTGCGCTATCCAGCTCCAGCGAAAGCTTCACTGCAGGATATTTCCCCGAAAGATCCGCCTGTAAATCCGCATCGAATACCAGGTTGGGGTCGGTCATGGTAGCAAAGCCGGTGACACTCCCATTTCGGGCATTTCCTTTCAACGTGAGATTTCTATAGGTATATCCATTATATGCAGCCTGCATTACCTTTCCTACAAGTGTCGCGTCTAAAGTCTTTGGATCGATTCCTCTCCCGGCAATGTCTGCTTCCAGGGTAATCCGTCCAATCAGGCTGTCCTGTTTAATGAGCCTACCCATATGGAAGTTATTAAGATGAATATTCACCTTGTATTGTTCGTTCCCCCTCTTACGGGCGTCGTATGCCGCTACAGCGTTCGCTCCCCCGAACGTTGAACTCAGACTCATGCTGGTATTGAAATTGCCCACGCTACCCTTAAATATGCCCTTCAGCTTCAGTTTTTCCGGGAGATCTATATTTGACGGGATCGAACCTGAGGGCGCCAAGGCAATCAGATCACTTTTGCCGGTGCTAAGATCTGCAATTCTAATATCAAAATAGGCTCTATCGATATCAGGCAGTCCCTTTATCTTCCCGGATGCGCGCAACGATGTGTTTCTAAACCCTGAGATCTGCATATCGGGAATAGTGAGGTTATCGACCCTGCCATTTACTTTTCCATTAATATTAATTACAGCAGAGGGTGAATTTTTGAACGGTTTTATGTCAGCCATTTCCGGCATGAAGATTATTATATCGTGGAAGCCCAGACGGCTGTTATTGAGACTGACTTTCACAGCCGCCTTGCCCGGGCTTTTGGAGAGACTTTCCAGCGATGAATAACTTAGCTTAATCCGGTCTTTGAGCTCAGAAGCTGATGTTTTCAGATACAAGTCGGATAAAGATATCTCCCGTTCACCATAAAAGAATTTGGTTCTCAATTCCTGCAGGTCAAAACCGCTTTTATCTTTAAAGCTGCCCGACAAAACCTGTCCGGATATAGTGTCTATAGAGTAATCCAGGTCTTTCAGAACCAGCGCAAGACCGTTGATGTCCAAATGGCCGAAATCCATCCCTCTTCGCTGCTCCGGTAAGTTGAAGTTGTCAAAACGAATATCGTTATTGCTTAATTTGACATTCCCTGCGCTGACTTGCCAATTCTCTGAAACAGCTTCGGTTTCTTCGGCTACTTTCTTCGCAAGTACCTTAGACTCTTCCTTTTTTCCAAGCGTAAACGCGATCTTTGAATTCCCGAGATCTACGGTATTTAAAATTACTTTTTGGGCTCTTAAATCGAGATCAGTAATCCTGGCGAGTAGCTTCCCCAGGTTTATATCGGCCAATATAGCTGAAATATCGTTCTGGTATTTAATTTTGATTCTATCCAGTTCGATGGTGCCTAGCTTCAAGTCCATGTCTAAAGGCTGCGTGGCTTTGACCGAGTCGGCGACAGGAGTATTTGCCACTGCGAGGGGTTTTGACTGTAGAATACTCGCATTCAAGCCGGACATCTTAATCTTAGGGATACTAAACTTCATGCGGTCGAGATCGAATTCTTTCACGCGCGTATCGAAATGACCCAGATAAACATCCACATCATTTGCCATTACCGCATCCTGAAAACGAACTTTTATCCGATCAAGATTAATTCTGTCAAGCGAAAATTTCATAATGGAAGCAGTATCAGCAGGCGTGGGTTTCTTATCCTGCTCGGTCATAAATGCTTCTGAAATATAATCGAAATTAAAGGTGCTATCCGGGGTGCGGCTTACATTTACGGTTATTCCACGAAGATCAATCTCGTTGATTTCAAGTGTATTATTCAGTAACTTGAACAAGCTGACGTCAACCTTTAAGGTATCCCCAGCGAGCAAAGTATCCCGCTGTTGGTCTTCAAAATAAACATCTTCGAGAACCAGCAATTTGGGAAGATCAAAGCTTATCTTATTGATCTCCACCCGGGTATGAATCTTCCCTTCCACATAGCTTACTACTTTATTTTTTGCAAAGTTTTGTACGGAAGGGATACGGATAAGTACAAATAAAAGAATCATCAGAAACAATACGATCCCAATCACCCACAGAAAAATCTTAAGAGAAATAAGTCCGATTTTTTTCAAGCTCAACTATTATTGAACTATTAACCCAAAATAAGGTCATTTGTTTGCTGCTGGCGCGAGTTTCCAACTCGTGCTGGCGCGAGCTCGCAGTTCGTGCTTCATAAACTATTTAACTTTAATAAGCCTTTGCCTCCGCAATAATCAATTGCACTGCTGTATTTCCAATAATGTGGCTCTTTCACGAATCCAGCTACCACAGGATTCATGTGAATATATTTCATCTTCTGATCCAACACGGCAGGACTCCATACTTCAATGGGATGGCTGTCTTGCTGCCATAACTGCATATTCATCACATTGCTGTTCCTCAGGCCCGCCCTCTTAAACATCCAAAGCATCCATTCTCTTCTGCTTTCCTTATTATTTCCGGATATCTCCTTTTGCAATTCTTTTGATGTAAATCCTTTAAAGTGACCCAAAACAGTTCCCGGATTACTATCAGTTGATTCGAATATTAAATGGACATGGCTCGGCATAATGCACCATGAGTACAATAATAAACCCTTGTATTCGATACAATATTTAAGACTCTCTCTTATTAACTCAAAATAGACTTCCCTAACAAATAGGTC
>CAZFQV010000144.1:0-6260 GCA_964521175.1 uncultured Sphingobacterium sp. | reverse complement strand
GCAGTATCTGTTGCGAAGAGTTGAGAAAATCAGTACCTGGAAAGCTGTTGAATCTGTTTTTTGTGGATTGACCTGGGCAGTTTTTACCCCCAACCGGATAGGAGAATATGGAGGACGGGTATTTTTCCTTTCTCCCAGAAAGCGAATCATCGGCGTTGTTTCTATGGCTGTCGGATCAATAGGCCAGATGGTGGTTACCAATGTCCTTGGTACTTTGGCTCTGCTTTGGTTCGTGATTAGGTTTCTGCAGATGAACCTCGTTATTAACTTCGCCCTGACTTTCGTCACTGCGGTGTTCTGTAGTTTTTTTATTCTATTTTATTTTAACATCCAGTTCGTCGAGAGGCTGCTGTTGAGAATAAAATTTATCAGACCCTACCGGCGCTTTTTTAGTATACTGGCAGCTTATCAAACAGCAGATCTCTTGCGGATAATGGGGTATTGCTTATTCCGATTCGCAGTTTTTACCTCACAGTATTGCCTGATCATCCACTTACTTATTCCGAATTTGCAGATATTTGAAATAGTGATGATCGTTTTTATCTTATTTTTTGTGCAATCAGCACTGCCCTCACTTGATCTGTTAGATATAGGGGTGAGAGTATCGGCCGCTGCCTATTTTTTTGGCTTCGTCACCGACCAGGAGATCGCTATTATGGCTGCAACGGCGTTTATCTGGCTTGTTAATTTAATTATTCCTGCTATTTTGGGCTCTGTCTTCGTTCTAAAACTTAATTTCTTTGATAGTACTGCTGATTAATATCTTATCCGCCATTCTTACGTCCTTTTATGCAGGGATGATCATATACCTCCGCAGAGGATGGGAACGAATACCCTATTTTAGGAGCTCAGGGAATATACCTCAGACCAGGGTAAGCATACTTATTGCCGCCAGAAATGAGGAAGGAAAAATTGAGAGGACCATCCTGGATATTCTGGCTCAGGATTATCCCTCCGACTTGATGGAATTGATCGTTGTCGATGATAATTCAACAGACCGGACACCGGCAATCATTGCTGATTATGTAAGCCGCGGTGTAAGGCTAATTCGGCTCAATGAACATGAAAAATTGAATTCTTATAAGAAAAAAGCGATTACTGAAGCTATGCAGCTCGCGTCGGGCGAGTTAATTATCACTACGGATGCGGATTGTAGGATGGGTCTTTCCTGGCTTTCTACAATCGTATCATTTTACGAAGCAGGAAGTTATAAAATGGTGTCCTCACCGGTAGTTTATTTTGAAGAGAAAAGCTCTTTTGAGCGAATCCAGACCCTGGAGTTTCTTTTCCTGATAGGTTTGGGAGCTGCAGGTATTGGTAACAAGAAACCGTCCACTTGCAACGGAGCAAATCTAGCGTATCGTAGGGACATTTTTTTTGAATTGAAGGGCTTCAACGGTATTGATAATCTCGCTTCGGGAGATGATGAGTTATTCATGCATAAAGTGGCGACGGCTTATCCTGACGGCATAGGTTTCTGTAAATCCAGAAGTGCCCTGGTGTATACTCATGCCAAACATAATCTGAAAAATTTTATCCGGCAGCGTCAGCGATGGGCATCGAAGAGTACTAAGTATAAAAATAAATGGATCGTGTTTCTGGGGATCTCTGTATGGCTATTTAATCTGATGATTTTGGTCAATCTGGTCGCTGGTTTTTATAACCCTGCCTTTTGGAAGACGGGACTGATGAGCCTGCTCGTTAAAGTCATCTTTGAATTCCTTTTTCTGATTCCACTTTGCAATTTCGCCCAACGAAGAGCGTTGCTATTATATCAGCCGTTTACTACTTTCATCCATATATTTTATTTGATCTTTATAGGGATAGTCGGAAATTCCGGCAGATATGAGTGGAAGGGTAGAACCGTAAGATGATATTATTTATTATCTATGGATGGTTAGCGGTTAATTGCTACTTTTAATGGCATCTTCATCTGAAATTATATTGGCACATAGCAAAGCTCCGGTAATTAATGATGAGAGTGAGTTAGTTCATCTTCTCCTGAAGCGTCAGGCAGAGTTGAATTCCTTACTTGAGATAACTCAGGCAATAAATAAGAATAGTTCTTCCCATGACCTTTTTGGGATGCTTGAGATTATTCTTAGCGTTCATCTTAAAATAGGGAAGGCCAGGTTGCTTATACGTGAAAAAGAACACTTTTATTGTGCGGTGAGGTTTGGAGGCCAGGTCGAAAATGCAAAAGCCTTACAACGAATTTGTCAAACACTCTCGGGGTTCAAAAATATCGCCTTTCTAAAGTCACATACTGACCATCGTTTAAATAGTTATGAATACTTTGTCCCCGTACTACAAAAGGATAAGCTTCTCGCTTTTATGCTCATTGGCGATTTTGACGCCGACCACCAGCTGCTGGATAATGATTTTAACTTTATACAAACGCTAATCAACGTCACCGTCGTTGCTCTTGAAAATAAGAAGCTTTTTCGGGAACGAGTAGATCGGGAGCGCTTGCAGCGTGAGATGGAGCTTGCCGCTGAGGTTCAGAATATGCTTATTCCCAGAAGTCTGCCCAAAACAGGGACGATAGAAGTGGGTGCGACTTATCTTCCCAATCAAAATATAGGGGGTGATTATTTTGATTTTATCAGACTGGATCCGGATAGATATTTATGGTGTATCGGCGATGCATCGGGAAAAGGCGTGTCAGCGGCTCTGCTCATGGCCAGCCTGCAGGCCAGCCTTCGGGCATGGGCCTCAGTAGAAAATGATCTGGTTAAGTTGGTGCGTAGATTAAATGAGATCATGGTGTCGAACACCAAGGGCGAAAGGTTTGTAACGCTTTTTGTCGGACTTTATAACGAAAAGACGCATATGCTAAACTATATCAATGCAGGGCATAATCCACCTATATTGATTAGCGAAGGGAAACCGGATTTTCTGAAAAAGGGAACGACTATTATTGGAGCCTTCGATGAATTGTCCAACATCATTGTAGGGCAGGAGCAGCTTTCATCAGGAAGTCTGATCTTTAATTATACCGACGGCCTGATGGAGAGCCCGGATGAAGAGGTTTATATCACCGAGGAATATCTGGTCGGGGAGCTCGTCCGCCATGCTAATCTTCCGGTAGATGATTTGAATAATGTTATCCTGCAGAACATAAAACTATCGCATAATGCAGAAATGTGCTCTGATGACATCACTCTTCTGTCGATCCGGATCTTGTAGATAGAACCTGATTTTTTAAGTTTGTAAATCTAATCCTCTGACCATGCTGTTATCCTATTTTCAGAAATACCTTATTGAAGCAGGTTGTGATGAAGCAGGCCGTGGCTGCCTCGCCGGGCCAGTTTTTGCTGCTGCAGTTATTCTTTCTCAGGATTTTTCGCATGATATATTGACAGATTCAAAGCAGCTGGGTGAAAAAGACAGAAATATGCTCAGAGTCATCATAGAAAGGGAAGCACTTGCGTATGCTGTGGCGCGGGTGGACCATGATGAGATAGATCGTATCAATATTCTGAATGCCTCCTTTCTTGCGATGCACCTCGCCCTTGAACAATTGAAAATCAAACCTGGTTTAATCCTTGTTGATGGAAATAGATTTAAGTCGTATAAAAACATCCCTCATCATTGTATGATTAAGGGTGATAGCAGGTATTATTCTATCGCAGCAGCGTCGATTTTAGCCAAGACTTACCGGGATGAATATATGCTGGGTCTGTCTAAGGAACACCCGCAATATGATTGGCATAAGAACAAAGGATACCCGACCATCAGGCATCGGGACGCGGTAATTTCGTTTGGATTATCACCTTATCACCGGAGAACATTTCGAATAAGTGATCCACAGATACGCTTTCAGTTCTGAGAGACCGGTTTTTTGATTACTTTTGCCAGAATTAAATTTCTGAATGAAGAATGTTATCCTAAATGATATCCATATAGCGCTGGGTGCCAGAATGGTTCCGTTTGCGGGATACAGTATGCCGGTACAATACGCTGGTATCAATACTGAACATGAAGCGGTTCGCAAAGCTGTAGGTGTATTCGATGTAAGCCACATGGGTGAATTTATCCTCAAAGGAGAAGGAGCGCTTGATCTCATCCAAAGAGTATGTTCAAACGATGCTTCCAAACTTTTCGATGGTAAAATCCAATATGCTTACCTGCCCAACAAAACCGGCGGTATTGTAGACGATCTGCTCGTTTACCGAATAGATGAAAAGACCTATATGCTGGTCGTCAACGCATCTAATATTGAAAAAGACTGGAACTGGATATCGGAGTTTAACACAGCGGGTGTGGAGATGAAGAATATTTCGGATCAGACTTCTCTCCTTGCGGTGCAGGGACCTAAGGCAACAGATATTCTACAGAGTCTGACTGATATTGACCTCGGAGACATGGATTATTATACATTCAGGAAGGGTCGCTTTGCGGGAACAGATAATGTGTTGATTTCGGCGACCGGCTATACCGGTGCAGGCGGTTTTGAGCTTTATTTTGAAAATAAGCACGCACATCATATATGGACCGAGATCTTTAACGCCGGCGAGCCTTGGGGGATCAAGCCAGCTGGTTTGGGAGCTAGAGATACCTTACGCCTGGAGATGGGGTTTTGCTTATATGGTAACGACATCGACGACACAACTTCGCCAATAGAAGCCGGCCTGGGATGGGTTACTAAGTTTACCAAGGACTTCGTGAACTCAGATCATCTGGCTGCGGAGAAAAGGAATGGCACAAGCCGGAAGTTAGTGGGTTTTGAAATGTTGGAAAGAGGGATTCCGCGCCATGATTACCCGATTGAAGACGAGGATGGGCTTGTCATAGGAAGGGTCACTTCCGGAACGCAATCACCTACATTACAAAAAGCTATCGGACTTGGCTACGTCACTACTGGCCATTCCGCGGAAGGATCAACGATTTATATCAAGATTCGCGATAATAAGATCCCGGCGAGGGTGACGAAAACTCCATTCAAATAACTATTCTTTTTCAGATCATGCATAAACGCAATTTAGAAGTTTGTCTTACGCCGGCCTTACTTCCCTTATACAATATAAACGACAGTATAGTAGTCGTGATAGACATTATCAGAGCTACTTCCGCAATCTGCTACGGCATAGAAAACGGAGCGGAGGCCATTATCCCGGTGGCAACTGTCGAAGCCTGTGAAGCCTACAGACATTCCGGCTTTTTACTGGCCGCGGAACGCAATGGCGAAGTCGTAACCGGATTTGATTTCGGAAATTCGCCTTTTTCATACCTTAAGGAAAAGATTGGCGGTAAAACCGTGGTTCTCTCTACTACCAATGGCACACATGCGATTGACATCTCTTCCGGAGCAGCCAAGGTGGTGATTGGTTCATTTCTGAATCTTAGCTCATTGTGCAACTGGTTAAAATCATGCGAACAAGACGTAATTCTACTCTGTGCGGGATGGAAAGGAAAGTTTAATCTTGAGGATACCCTATTTGCAGGAGCTGTGGTTCATCAGCTATTGCAGGAGGATTATCAGCTTGACGATGCTGGCATTGCTGCAGCAGACCTCTACCGAATTGCTAAAGATGACTTAAATAGCTATGTTAAAAAGACTTCACATAGCGAGCGCCTTAAAAGACTGGGAATTGAAGACGACGTTGTTTTCTGTCTGAAACAGGATATCACGACGAGTATTCCTATTCTCGAGGGAGACCGACTGATTAAAATGGAGATAGCCTGATAGCAGGAAATTCTAGCTCAACTTTTTATTGTTCTTATGCCGGTCCGCGTCCCGGATGCTTTTCTTTTCCAGGTTTTTATGGAGAGCATCTGTAAGATTTGTGCCGGTCTGGTTTGCCAGGCAGATCAGTACGAATAGCACATCGGCAAGTTCATCTCCCAAATCCTTTCCTTCGTCTGACTTTTTGAAGGATTGTTCACCATATTTCCGGGCCATGATACGAGCCACTTCACCAACCTCCTCCATGAGGATAGCGGTATTGGTGAGTTCGTTAAAGTACCGGATCCCGGTGGTATTGATCCAGGTATCTATTGTTTCCTGGGCTTGTTGTAGAGTCATATTAATGGATGGTTTTTATTATCTAAATATATTGAAGATAATTTATGTTGAATTAGTATTTATCCCGCTCATAGCCGCGGAGGAACGACGAGACCATGAACCCTATTAAAACAATATATAAAAGGTGAATAAACCCCGCCGCTGCGCCTGCTGCTTCGGATTCAGTGCTTTGGCCTAGCCTGTAATTACCGCACCAGCCGAGGCGGAAGAAAGCAGAACGGGGAGGTACTAC
>CAZFQV010000143.1:0-6287 GCA_964521175.1 uncultured Sphingobacterium sp. | reverse complement strand
CCTTCGGAACATTGATAGTCAGTGTTTTAGACGCTGCGTCATATTTGAAGTCCCGGAATGCTTTTCCATTCATAAGTACCGCCGACGGCTTGCCTGAAGCTGAAACAGAAACACTGCCACCCTGTTCTGACTGCACTTCAAGATCAGAACCGGAATCATTGATCGCTATTGCCGCTGTTATCTTTTGGCCTGCTTTTACCTGCAGTCCCTGACCTGAAAAAGCGGATCCTTCGAAGTAGACTTTCCGCAGCGCGCCTGAGGGGTCGGAAGAAGCTATAAATCTTTCAGCATCGGTAGAAAATCCTCCGGCAGCGGCCGAAGCATCCGGGGAGGTCCTGAAAAATCCTATATCAGTCCCGCCGGCATGTTCCATCTTCGCGCCGGCCCAGCCTGTAGCTTCCAGCCGGCTTGTTTTGGGCGAAGTTCCCGTGCTTCCTGTTTTCGCCTCAGGAAGAAGTACCGCGAAGAAATTCACGTCTTCCAGGTCTGGTTTACTTACCAGCGTAAGGAATCTTTCCGAATAAGATTTTTCATCCCTTTCCCTGATACTTGATGAGGCGATCTCCGGAGAGATCACATCGAGTGTCAGCTTCGCATTCGGCCGGTCTATGATCATCCTGTTATTTTCATAAGTAAGTGAAGGCGAATTATCCGTATTTACAGGTGCATGGAACAGCCAGTCGTAAACATGCCCGCCGGTTTTGCTTTTAACCTGGTCGAACATAAAAATGGCTCCCGATTTAGTGTACAGAAGTGTGCGGGTGTATTGAGCCAGCTTCTCTTTATACACCGAGCTTAATTCACTGCTTACCGCATCAGCTATTTTGCCTGTAAAGGTATGGACCATCCGCGGCCATTCACGAAGAGAGGCTATACCATTATCATAATGGGCCGGCGCCTGGCTTTCAGGATTATGGTCGATCAGCATCACGTTGTGGCCAATAGCCTGGGTATTATAGCTTAAGAATTCAAGATTGATATAATAGCCTCCGTTACCCACGCCAGGGTCGGTCAGCAGCGCATCCCCGTTTGTTAGGATCTGGAAACTTCCCTGGTCGTAATGATAATGATTGGAATTTGGGCCGACCCTTGTGCTGATAATAGTGGATGCCTCATCCCACCCGGAGCGCATAACCATCCCCTGGGCAGAAAATACTTTGGATTCGGGCAAGGTTTCCCTTGAAACCGGCGTAATATCATCCCTGTACCACAGGTAGCCCAGGTAGCCTCCTTTGCCCGAATCCCAGTAAGGCTTGACATACTGGTACAGGTAAGGGTTCTTCAACCGGTGCACCAGCCATTGGGCATGCACCTGCGGGCCAAAGGCCACGGAGCCGCCCTGAGGGCCGCCGCCATCGCCGTAATCCTGCAGCCGTCCGTTCGAGGCGCTCGCCTGGAGAGGATACTTGTAATAATTACGAAGGTTCGTTGTGATTGTATAATTTATACCAAAATTACGTTCCCAGGCCGCCAGTACCTCCACCACGTCCTTGGTAGCCATATTCATATAACCGCTCTTGGGTTCGCCATAACTTCCGTCTTCATAATAGGTACGGTCGATAAAGGTTTTTGCCTTGGTCATCAACCCCGACAGGTAAGGTTCCAGGTAAGGATTTGAAGGGTCATCCCCATAAATTGCCGTTGCGGCAAGGCCAAAGCCCGAAACGATCACGGCAATATGATTGGTCTGATTGGATGGCATACGGTTCATTTCAACCATGTCCCGGTGAAACAGCTTCAGACCCTTTTCCATGATAGCTTCCCGCACGAAGGCACGCTCCTGGTCGGTCAGCAGATCATATAGCATATCATATCCATAAGCTACCGGCTTAATGGTATAGCCTACCGGGTAATAGGTCCAGAATTTACGTTCGAGCATCCAGTCGGCATTCCATTTGCTAAAAGAACAAAGCTTCAGCAGGGCTTTTTTTGCCTGCTCCCCGGCTGATCTATCCCCGGTAAATGCATAGTAAAAGCTTCCCTGCTCAATTACCCTGCCCAGCCTGCCATTCGGGCCGTTCCATTCCGCATAGGCGTTAAAGCCTACTGTATTTTTTGCGTAAGGCCCTCCCACAAGATTTTCAGCCGTATAATCCTTGCCTTCCTGAATAGCGTCGACATCCACATCCATAAAAGCTTTCTCTTCCAGGGAGTGATCCAGGATATTTTTGGCAACAGGTGATTTTTCATTGGCCAGCCGGTCTTTCAGCTCACCGGCCGAGAAGAAAAGGCGCGGATGCTCCTGCACCTTATTGCCGGGCATCAGGAAACGGAAGGTCTGATTCATTTCAACGCCCTGCCCATCTTCGCCTTTAAGACGGATCTCCCATTGTCCCCTGGCATCTTTTTCACTTATTTTATAAATGGATTCATTCACCCATTCGTTTCCGCTACGGGTAAAAGGGATATTATTTTCAAGGATCCTGTTATTGCCATCCACCAGGGTAGCTCTTACCCTGCTCAGGCTGATATTATTTTCGGGACTGACCCGCAGGCTGATATTGTCGCCATAAAAGAAATGCTTATTCAAAATGGCTACATCGAACATGTCAAAGTCGGTCGATGCTGGCGAAACAGCATTAAAACGACTGTCACGCTCGCCATTAAGCCTGAAATCATCCATTAAGATGGTGTAGGTAAACAGGTAGTTGACCACGTCGTAGCTGCCCTTTATTGTGATCACCTGGATATGCTCCCCCGATCTGAGAGCCTGTCCGTTTGAGGTAAAAGCGCTCAGAGGCAGATCCAGTTCAAGCCAGGTATTCGCCGTAGGCTTATCTATCGTATGAAAATACCGCTCCCCTCCAAAAGTCCCGAGGGATAGCTCAAGCGATTCCGGGTTACGGTCGCTCTGGAAATAAACGGCCGCCTTAACACGGGTATCAGGAGTAGTATACATGTTCAGGCGCCGGGTAAATCCCTGGTAAAGCTCATTGGTATCATGGGCTTTAAAGGGCCTTGCAAGAGCATACTTGCTGTTATGGTAAGTGGGAGTTTTTGCCGCCGCATACAGGGCATCAAAAGCGATATCCTGTGCATAGGGGTAAGTTTCCCAGCCATACAGCTCTCCGGTCTCAAAATCATTGAAGAGCGTATATGGAACGTGGCTGCCCGGCTTTTGCGCGCTGGCGCTGAAGCAAAGAAGGCCCATTATAAGCTGGAAGAGTATTTTTTTCATCAGTATATAGTTTGTTTTTTAACGGCTATGAGACTTGCATGAGCTTATTTTTCACTGCTTTGTTATTATTTTCAGCGGTGTTCACGAGAACGCTTCGCTAAGTTCCTGTCCTTTTGTGAGCGGCAAGCTCATACAGGTTTCATCTGTTCGTTTTCTTTGTTTTTCTTCTCATTGATGGAAATTATTAAATGAATTTTGTCCGCTCTTAGCCGCGAAGGCCAAGTACGTTTTTTGGTGTTTGTTTTTGTTTATAAAGGCTCTCAGGCTGCTTCGCGTCTTGATACAAAAGGTACTCAAGAAAGAACGAAGCTTCCGCCCACAGGCTAAACTCCCGGCCCGCCGTTCTTTCAGCCCACCGAGCGGGGATCCATTTTCCTATTGATTTTTTGCCCATTTCAAATTCCCCTATACACCACCCATTCCATCCTGCAATGAAAAGGAAAGCATAGGTCTAATCCCGGGTCTCCTTCTAAACCAATCATTTCATCCTATAGACAAAAGATTATCGTGTCCATTTTCTTAACCTGTATCCGTAAAATGCGTAAAACACCAGGAAAAGATAACAAGGGAAAAGAACCCAGTAAGCCTGACGTGCGCTGGACAGGTCTACAAAATACCCGTAAATAAGCGGCAGAATAGCGTTTCCTGCAAGTCCCATGACCATCAGAGAGCCGCCGATCTTCGTGAAACGGCCCAATCCATCAAGCGCAAGCGGCCAGATCCCTGCCCAAACTAATGAATTTGCCAGCCCGAGCATGACTACGAACCAAATGGATATATCTGTTGTATGTCCAAGGAAAGTAACCTGTCCCTTCGCAAAGACAATTAAAAGTGTGAGCACTATGCCCAACAATGTACTGATTTTAAGCGCATTCAGTTGGCTGATAAATTTGGGGATAGCGACGATGCCTACTATATACGCGCAGATCTGAGCGGTAAGCGTATAAGATGGAAATACTTTGGCTTCAATCAGGTTAAGGTTCATCGTAGCCGCATAGCTGATCACCGTGTCGATTGAGATAACCTGGGTTCCAACATGCAGGAAGATGGCGATAGCGCCAAGAATAAGATGCGGGAATTGGGTGATACTGGTCTTATTTGAATTCGCCAGAGCCACATCGTCACTTTCATGCTCCGTATCGATCTCAGGAAGAGGCGAGAAGCGAATGAACAAGCCCAGCAGAAAAAGAAAGGTACCCACACATGCATAAGGAACAATTACCCGCTGGATCAGCTCATGTAATGCGGCATTTCGTTCTACATCAGTCATCTGAGACAGACTATCGAACATATCGCTGTCAGTTGCGCGGAATATCACAGCGGCAAACAGCAAAGGAGCGAGAATTCCAGCGCCCTTGTTGCATATACCCATAATACTGAATCTCTGGGCAGCCCTTTCTTTAGGCCCCAGTATCGTAATGTAGGGGTTTGCTGCAGTCTGAAGAAGGGCAAGTCCTGCGCCTATAGAAAACAATCCCAACAAAAATAATTCGTAGGTCATCGTTATAGCGGCCGGTACAAACAGAAAGGCTCCTCCAGACATGATCCAGAATCCGATCATCATACCTTGTTTGAATCCCACATTCTTCAACAGGTAAGAGGATGGGATTGAAAACAAGAGATAAGAAATATAAAAGGCAAATGTTACCAGGTAAGACTGGACATGGGTGAGCTCGAAAGAGATCTTGAAATAAGGAATTAGAATGGCATTTATCCAGGAGGTAAAGCCAAACATAAAAAAGAGGAATGCTATGATCAGGATTCCGGTTATGGTATCCTTTCTACTAAGCGATCCGGCAGCGACAGGGGTGTTTCTCTTCATGGTGAATTTATTATGTGATTAGGATTATCTGCTATTTATACCCCTTACCTTTCTTCTGCAGGGATGTGAACCACCGCAAAAGAAGTTAAACCAAAGCCGTTCTCATGCTCTTTTGGCTTTGTCTCTCCGGCGAGAGAGCCATTCAGGCCGATATAGAGTGCGGATCCGTCATGACTGATTTTTACGCCATAGGTTCCTCCCGGAGCGTAATTGAATGCCTTAACCATAGGTTCCGAAAGGAACGCAATCGCTTTCTGCCGGCCTTCGGCAATATTATACTGGATGACCGGCGTCCCCGAAAAGCCTGCGGAACCGTGGGCTCCCGGCAGGTAATACAGGTATTTCTCATCCGGTGAGAGAACACTCACGGTGATATACTCGCCTTTATCGAGAAAATTGCTGCCCAAAAGGGTCAGTTCATCTTTTGATGGAGAGTATTTAAACAATTCGCCGTCCATGGTGGTGCCATAAATAAATCCGTCTTTTGTTTCATGAGTGGATGACCTGAAACCTCCAAGAGTACGGGAGCGAGTAGCAGAAACGGATTTTGTTTCGGGATTGTACTTCCATATCTGGGTCACCGGATGTTTCCTGATTCTATCGGCCTGATCGGCAGGAAGCATAGACGTGGTTCTGCCGCTTTTACTTTCAAGTTCTTTTAGCTGAGAAACTGAAAGCACCTCCTGCTTTCCGTTAAAATAAACATTCCCCTCCTTGTCGAGCATCAAATTACGATGATGGGTTACCACGCCTGGTTCCGTACGGAAGATCCATTCTTTCTTTGCCATATCAAAAGCCGCGAAAGCTACTCCTTCCATTCCTTTCGGATCACCTTCGAGCTCGCAGTAAAGGATATCGCGGTTTACATCATAAATGGCAGTCGCCGTAACTCTGGCCGGTGGAAAATCGGCATACACAATCGTTTTGCCATTTGATGGATCATATTGAAAAAGTTTCCCCCCTGCAATTTTACTATTCCATTCTTCGAGAATAGGACTCATGCCAGCTTTATCGCCATCATCTAAGGTTCCCGTAAAGTATATTTTCTTGTCCTTTCCTTCAAAAATGGGCGCATGAACCTTGGAAAAATGAACGTCGCCGGGGCCTGCGCCGGTAAGCTGGTTTACATCGGCTATTCGCTTCAGAACGGAAGCTCCGGGATCCCAACTGTATACAAAGGTTTGTCCCTTGTCAGTATGGCCGTGGTTACCTGTGCCGGAGTAAACCTTGCCGTCACTGGCAAGGCATATGTCTACCCAGGAAGACTATCCTACGCCGTTTAGCGCC
>CAZFQV010000142.1:0-6293 GCA_964521175.1 uncultured Sphingobacterium sp. | reverse complement strand
CATGCCGAAAGCGCCCTTCCCCTGGTGTCATGCCGAAAGCGCTCTTCAGCGCTAAGGGATCTTCTCTAATTCCTCACTACTTTCCTTTAACGATCTCTTTTTTTCTTCTCCATTCCAGATAGAGTGAGTATCCCAAAGCCAGAATCAGCATTATTGATGCTATTAAAGAAATAACCTCCCCTTTATAATAAGAAGCAGGCTCGAACTTAAATTCAAGCTTATGATTTCCACCCGGAAGCTGAGCGGCTCTCAGGATATAATCAGCCCTGAAATAGGGGATCTTATTGCCATCCACGTATGCGTTCCAGCCATGCGAATACCATATCTCTGAAAACACAGCCAACGCATCTTTACCTGTTGAATATTCATAGACCATGTGATCAGGATGGTAGGAGATCAGCTTTATGAAAGCGTTGGCGTCGTAACCTAGCTTCTTAACGTCAATAAGCGGCTTAAACTCTTCTGAAACGATCATTACCTTTTTCGGATCGAAGCTGCTGATTGCCGCCATTTCCTCATCAGCATTCTTTACATAAGTAATATTGGGGACGAACCAAGCGTTGCCTGCCGCTGTCGCGCGGTTCTGTACTGTTTGTTTTTGCCCACTCTCATCCGACGTGATCACATACTTGGTATTTAACATATCCAGCACATCCTCATTAATGGCGCTATTAAACTGCTTATCCAGCAATTCCTGATAGCGTTTGAGCTTGGCAGCATGGTAGCCGCCAAGGCTATTATGGAAATAGGAAGTTTTAGAATTTATGAAAGGATTCCCCCCAGCCATGTCCAGCACCCGGTAATGAGTGGTATCTCTTTTGATCAGCATATCCACGTCACGGGCCGGAAACTGCTGCGCCAGTACATTCTTTTCAACGAATTTTTCGTTATTCAAATAACGACGATCAATATTCCACATATCGGCCAGAATGGCAATTGCGAGTAAAATAAATACCGTCTTTGATCCTAATTTTTTATTGATCAGAGCCCATAGCAGGCCGGCTCCGACCAGCACAAAAAACAAAGAACGCAAGGCATCCATTCGTGCCAGACTAATACGATCGCTGATGAGCGCCTGTGCAATTGAATCCGCGAAAGCGCGGTCACCGCTTGTGATCTGCGTCAACTGGTCTATTAAAACAGAATGGTTATTTGTTTTAAAACTCAAGACTGCCGAGGGCATTAGGATCAAAAGCAGGATAATACCTCCTGTGATGTATAAGGATGTCAATAGGTTCTTCGTCGATTTCTTTGGATCTTCTGTCCCGGAAGCGATTTCTTTGACTGCTAAAATCGCCAGGATTGGGATTAAAAATGCGGGGATAACGAGGATAGATTCCACAGCCCTGAACTTGTTATAAAGCGGGAAGTAGTTAAAGAACAGATCAGACAGGAAAGGCAAATGCCTCCCGAACGACAGTAACAGGCATAAGAGCGATACGCTCAATATCCACCATTTAATTCTGCTTTTAACGGTAAACAAACCCAATACAAACAGCAGGCAGATGATCGCCCCTAAATACCATGGACCAGCCGTAAATTGCTTGTCGCCCCAATAAGTACTTAAGCCAATCTGGGATAACTGCTGCATTGCCGGTATCACCTGTTCCGAGGGCACTCCTTTGGCCGTCAGCGCCTTTGCTACCTTAGAATCCTGATCCAGCTCTGCAACACCGGAGGCGCCACCGTAAGCATTCGGAACAAGAAAGGTGAGGCTCTCACCCACTCCCTGGCTCCAGGCATATGCGTAATCCCGGTCAAGGCCATTGTTAGGCTCCAATCGATCAGTCGTCAGATTTGATTTTCCTCGTGTAGATTCTTTACTGTATTCGTAGGTCGTCCAGAGCATGCCGGCGTTGACAGCAACCGCAAGTAGGGCAGCCGCAGCCAGATACCCGAATGATTTGAGAAAGTCTTTTGTGGTTTTTCCTTTTATCGCATGATAAAGCTCAATACCTAGATAGATCAGGAGCGCCAAGGCCAGATAGTAAGTCATCTGGATATGATTCGTCCGAATTTCAATTGCCAGAAAAAGAGCCGTCATAACCGCGCCCATAAGGTATTGTTTTCGGAAAGCCATGATAATTCCGGCAAGAATTGGCGGGAAGAATGCTATGGCAAGAGCCTTATTGCTATGGCCCGCATCAATGATCTGGAAATTGTAAGAGGAGAAGGCAAAGGCGATAGCTCCAGCCGCAGCGAGCCAGGGATTTATCCTGAGTACACAAAAAAGTAAATAGGCACCAAGAAGATAGAAAAGAACAGTATCAATAGGGTTCGGAAATATGTCTTTAAAAAAAGAAATCACATACGTTGTTACATTGCTGGGATATTGAACCCAGATCTGGTAGGCCGGCATGCCTCCGAACATCGAGTTTGTCCAGAGTGGCCCTTTCCCGTCCTTGGCTCTATAATCCATGATCTCTTTCTGCATCCCCTGGGCATGCAGAACATCACTCTGAAACAGCACCTTTCCCTGTATGGCCGGACTGAAGTAAACAAAGCATAGGGCAATAAATACTCCTATGATTACCAGATGTATGCCATTACGTTCAAACCAGTTATTCATTCTGTTTTAATTAGTTGAATGCCAAAAATAGAAAAAAGCTTATACCTGCAAGGAATAAATGCGGGTTTATGAGAATAATTCTAAAAAATGGAAAATAATTGGATAGATCTGTGCTGATATTTTTACTTCCTGTCGCAGGAAATCAGGATTTGATCTCTTCGTACTCCACAAAATCGCCTGCATCTTCTCCGGGACTCTTCTCTTTGGGGGGTACGTAATCTACCCGGATGCGGCCATCCGGAGCCTGGCGGTTTTGTTGCTGTTGATATTGCTGGTTAGCTTGATTTTGAACCTTGCTCACTATCTTCTGGAAGAAGAACGGCAATAAAATGCGTACAATGATTCTAATAAGCCATAAAATGCAGATAGTGACAAATAAGAACTTTAATAATCCCATGCGAAAAAAATCTAATCCACAAATATAAGGGTTATAACGAAATATATTTTAATGCGAAAGTAATTTTGAGGCGAGAGACGAATAGAACGGTTACGAGATCAATCTCGCACGAGCATTATTTTCATACCAATTAATTTTGAGGTGAGATGATTCGCTTATCTTTCTGCCAGAATTTTCTCTAGCGCATACATTTCATCCCTGAGTCTGGCTGCCAGAAGAAAGTCCATGTCCTTGGCAGCAGCAGTCATTTCTTTTTTCGTTTTATCGATCGACTTTTGTAACTCTGCTTTACTCATGTACTGGACAATAGGATCTGCGACAAGGCTGTCGATCATCTCCTTTTCTACATAGGCCCGCTGAACTCCGCCTTTAAAATCCATCACAGAAGTTTGTTCAATAATTGATTCCTTCGATTTCCCTACGGTTGTCGGGGTGATGCCATGCTCAGTATTATAGGCTATCTGTTTTTCTCTCCGACGATTGGTTTCATCAATTGTAATTCGCATACTATTGGTGATCTTATCCGCATACATAATCACCCTTCCCCGGTCATTTCGTGCAGCCCGACCAATTGTTTGTATAAGAGATCTTTCTGAACGCAGGAAACCCTCTTTGTCCGCATCTAAAATAGCAACAAGCGATACCTCAGGGAGGTCCAGTCCTTCACGGAGCAGGTTAATGCCGATCAGCACATCGAAAACGCCCAGGCGTAAATCACGAAGAATCTCGACTCTTTCCAGAGTCTTGACCTCAGAATGGATATACCTTACCTTGATTCCCAGACGATCCATGTATTTGGTTAATTCTTCAGACATCCTTTTGGTCAGGGTGGTGACCAGCACCCGGTCTCCCTGCTTTACGATTTTGTCGATCTCATCCAGCAGGTCGTCTACCTGGTTAACCACAGGTCTGATCTCAATAATGGGATCCAGCAGGCCTGTTGGCCGGATGACCTGCTCCACAAATACCCCCTCAGTTTTTTCAAGTTCGTAATCGCCGGGCGTGGCGCTGACATAGATAGTCTGGGGAGCCAATTTCTCAAATTCGTTGAAATTCAGTGGCCGATTGTCCAACGCAGCAGGCAGACGGAATCCATATTCTACCAGAGATAGTTTCCTGGATCTGTCGCCACCGTACATCGCCCGAATCTGAGGAACCGGTACATGGCTTTCATAGATTACCATCAGGTAATCCTCCGGAAAGTAATGACGGAGGCAAAAGGGCCGCATACCCGGCGACCGGCCATCGAAAAATCGGGAATAGTTTTCTATTCCGCTGCAATATCCCAGCTCCCGCATCATTTCCAGATCGTAATTCACTCGCTCCTCCAAACGCTTTGCTTCCAGAAATCTTTTTTCATGGATAAACTGCTGTTTCCTTGCTTCCAGTTCTTCCTGGATAGACCAGATCGATTGAGTAAACCGTTCTTTTGGGGTAACGAAAAGATTTGCCGGAAAAATGGCAAGATGACTCATTTTTTCAAAGCTTTTGCCTGATGCGGGATCAATAGCTGACAGCTCTTCGATATCATCGCCGAAGAACGAAACGCGGTAGGCATAATCCATGTAGGCGGGGTAGATATCAACGGTATCACCCTTCACGCGGAAAGTGCCACGGCGAAAATCTACCGTAGTACGGGAATATAAAATCTCGACAAGACGGTGTAGAAAAGCGTTGCGACTTATTTTTGTGCCTACTCCGAAGCGGAACACCGAGTTGGAGAAATCCTCTGGATTACCCATACCATATATGCAGGAGATCGACGAGACAACAATCAGGTCTCTTCGGCCCGACATTAATGAGGAAGTAGTTTTGAGGCGGAGCTTTTCAATCTCCTCGTTGATCTGGAGATCCTTTTCGATATAGGTATTGGAGGAGGCTATATAGGCTTCAGGTTGATAGTAATCATAGTATGAAACGAAATAGTTTACCGAATTATCCGGGAAGAACTGTTTAAACTCGCCATAAAGCTGAGCCGCCAGTGTTTTGTTATGACTGAGAATAAGAGCAGGCTTCTGGGTTTGCTGAATGACATTCGCTATGGTAAACGTCTTTCCAGAGCCGGTAACGCCCAATAAGGTTTGATAATGTTCATCCTGATTAACTCCCTCAACCAGCTGGTGGATTGCTTCCGGCTGATCTCCGGTAGGCAGATATTCTGAAGTTAGCTTAAAATCCATTGTTGCAAAGATAAGATATAACAGAGTTATACCCGATAGATTTACGTTGTTAAGTCATGAAGGATATACGTACTTTTGTAAAAATATCTTTTAATGTATAAGCATCTTTTCTTCGACCTTGATCACACCATTTGGGATTTTGATAAAAATGCTGAAGAAACGCTTCATGAGCTCTACCATTCCTATGAATTAAAAAAAAGAGGGGTGCATTCGCCCGAAATTTTTATAGAAATCTTTACCCGGAACAATCATCAGCTTTGGGCAGAATATCATGTGGGGAAAATAAGCAAAGAGCTGCTGCGCCAGGCGCGTTTTTCCAAGACATTCGCTGAGCTGGGTGTTTCTCCTAAGCTCATTCCGACAGGCTTTGAAGAAGACTATGTTAGCATTTGCCCGACGAAGACGAATCTTTTTCCCTATGCTCATGAAACCCTATCCTACCTGCAGAATAAATATTCTTTACATATAATTTCCAATGGTTTTAAGGAGTCTACTGAGATGAAGGTAAGAAATACCGGACTGACGAAATACTTCAATACAGTATTCATCTCCGAGGTTATTGGCGTAAACAAACCAGACAAGGCGGTGTTCCAGCATGTGCTGAGCCATACAGCGGCTCAGTTACCAGAATGCCTAATGATCGGAGATAGTGTAGAGGCTGATATTCGTGGCGCCCAAAGCTTTGGCATGAAAGCGGTTTATTTTAATCCCGAAGCGAAACTGAAACCAGACGATGTCGAACAAGAGATCCTGTGTTTAAGCGAACTAATGAACTTTTTATAAGCTTAATTGAAATTTGCAGCGCTTGTCTTTACAAGGTCTTTCGGCTTAATCTTTTTTCTTCTAATATTGTACTCCAGGAAATTCTAACGGCCAGGCGATGATTAACCAGTTCAGAAGTATAAACCCAATTAACATAGTTCTGCTGGCCGTTATGGTGTTGGTTTTACGAATAGGTTTGCTCGTTGACCTTCCCGAGCAGGTTAATTTTGATTTTATCGAGGCGTTCATGAGGCTATTAATTCCTGTGCCGGTAGAATATTCGTTTTCCGTTTTAAATAATACGCTGCTGGCTGCGCTGATGCTGTTTGTCGTGCCGCGCTTCCAGCAGATCGTGTATATAGCCGTCGAATTCGTGCGCGATCAT
>CAZFQV010000141.1:6005-6349 GCA_964521175.1 uncultured Sphingobacterium sp. | reverse complement strand
GATAAAATCAAGCGAACTGCAGGAACCCAGAGCCATAAGCACCAACTCCATGGGTCTCACACCCAATCCCTCACCACCGATTTCCGGCGAGCCATCAATATCTACCCTTATCGTGGATGAAGGTGAGGATCCCTCAAAATGCACCGCATCATTTACTCTCTTTAATTCAACTTTCATTGGATCTGTGTTTAAAGCGGGGAGATCAGGATCGTCCCCGTTCAGTTAATTTATCCTGCTGTAGTCCGGAACATCAATGCACCCACGGTAAGATTAGTGCGACTATCTATCAGGATCGCACCTCCGTTCAGCTTATTTTCGTGGTAGAGATCAAAAGCCAGTGGATC
>CAZFQV010000141.1:0-5995 GCA_964521175.1 uncultured Sphingobacterium sp. | reverse complement strand
CGCTGTTTTAATCACCACTCGCCCAATATCATTTAGCTGAAAAATATCGGCACTGGTCTTTTCCAGGGTATTGATGTTAACCTTATATAGTATCTCCCGGATCTTACACTTGGTAACTTTGCTATTATGCTGAATTAAATACATAATTGACTCGTCGAGCGGGCGGGTGTCCATCCAGCAGAGATCCGCCTCTATCTGGTCAGAAACATGAGGCTCATTACTGGAATTTACAATAATATCCCCCCTGCTTATATCGATATCATCTTTCAGATGCAGCGTGGCCGATAAGCCGCTATGGATCTCATCCTGTTCGTTCTGAAAAGTCTCTATTCCGCTGATCTCAGATCGGATTCCGGAAGGGAGTACTGTTATTTTGTCGTTAACCTGAAAGCTGCCGCTTAAAACGCGACCGGCATAACCTCTATAGTCATGAAGTTCATCTGTCTGCGGCCTGATTACCCACTGAACCGGCATTCTAGCCTGAGGCGATTTCTCATCTTCGTTTACCGCAATATTCTCAAGCTGCTCCAACAAACTAGCCCCTTTATACCAGAGCATATTCAATGATTCCTTAACCACGTTATCCCCTTTTAGGGCGCTAACAGGAATATAAATTACGTCGTTAAGATTGAGTTTAGCCGCTATTTCAGAATAGGCATGTTTAATTCCATTAAAAACCTGCTCATCGTATCCGACCATATCCATTTTATTGACACATACTACCAGATGCTTCAACCCCAGTAATGAAACGATAAATGAGTGTCGGATCGTTTGCTCCACAACGCCATTACGGGCGTCCACCAGGATAATGGCAAGATCAGAATTCGACGCACCGGTCACCATATTACGGGTATACTGGATATGCCCCGGGGTGTCGGCAATGATAAACTTACGCTTGTCGGTCTGAAAATATTTATAGGCCACATCTATCGTAATGCCTTGTTCTCTTTCGGCCTTTAGTCCGTCAGTTAAGATAGCAAGGTCAATTGTTCCGTCATCGTTCTTTCGGTTCGATGCCTGTAAAGCTTCAAGTTGATCAGCAAGAATTGATTCGCTGTCATAAAGCAGCCGTCCTATTAATGTGCTTTTGCCATCATCAACGCTTCCAGCTGTAAAAAATTTAAGTAAGTCCATAGTTAAAAATATCCCCCCTTTTTACGGTCTTCCATAGCAGCCTCAGATACTTTATCATCCATACGGGCGCCCCTTTCACTAATTTTAGATGCTCTGATCTCTTCAATAATATCGTCAATCTGATCTGCTTCTGATTCAACGGCTGCGGTGCAGGTCATGTCACCTACGGTTCTGAAGCGAACCTTCCGGCTTTCCACCACATCATTCTCATCGATATTTAGATATTCGGCTGCTGACATAAATTGTCCGTTTCGGGATATTACATCCCGCTGGTGTGCAAAATATAAAGAAGGCAATTCGATATTTTCTCTACGGATATAGTTCCAAACGTCTAGCTCAGTCCAGTTACTGATTGGAAAAACGCGAACGTTCTCGCCTTTATGAATCCTCCCATTATAAATATTCCATAGCTCAGGGCGCTGCCGTTTCGGATCCCACTGACCGAATTCATCTCTTACAGAAAATATCCGCTCCTTAGCGCGTGCCTTTTCCTCGTCCCTGCGCGCGCCCCCTATACAGGCATCAAACTTATTCGCGGTGATGGTGTCTAGCAGAGTTACCGTTTGCAGTGGATTCCGACTCGCATCCCGGCCTTTCTGCTCAACAACCCTCCCCTGGTCGATTGAATCCTGCACATACCCTACAATCAGCTTCTCGCCAATCCGTTCAACAAGCTGATCACGGAATTCTATGGTCTCCGGAAAATTATGTCCGGTATCAATATGCACCAGAGGAAAAGGGAATTTGCCTGGTCTAAAAGCTTTCTCCGCAAGCCGCACCAGTGTTATCGAATCTTTTCCTCCGGAAAACAATAATGCGGGCTTTTCAAACTGACCAGCAACCTCGCGCAATATGTATATCGCCTCCGCCTCGAGCTGATCTAAATAAGTAGTATCCTGTTTAGTCATAATTTATTATTAACCTGCATCTCAATGCAGTAGTATTGTTGTTCATATTAAAGATCACGAACTATGCAAGCCGCATTCTTTTTTATTCTGATCTTCCCACCACCATCTTCCGGCTCTGAAATCCTCCCCTTCCTTCACCGCACGTGTACAGGGCGCACAGCCTATACTGGGGAATCCCTTGTCGTGCAGGGGATTATAAGGGATGTTATGCTCCTTTACATAGTCTTTGACCTGACTCAAGGTCCAGTCAAATATGGGATGGAACTTTATGATCTGATTTGACTCATCCCATTCGGCCGGGTGCATATGTTCCCGGTTGGCCGACTGTTCTGCACGAATACCCGTAATCCAGCATAAATTGCCGGCTAAAGCACGCTTTAACGGCTCAATCTTGCGGATTCCACAGCATTCCTTACGATTCTCCACAGACTCATAAAAGCTCGTCGGTCCTTTTTCACTAACCATTTTCTGTACCGCTTCGGTATTCGGATAAAAAGCTTCGATTGTTTTACCATACCTTTCCAGGGTACGATTCCAAACATAATAGGTTTCCGTAAATAAACGTCCTGTTTCCAGCGTAAAAACTCTGATCGGCAGATTGTTACTAAATATAATGTGAGTAATAACCTGGTCTTCCCAGCCAAAACTAGTAGAGAATATCGCTTTCTCCGGGAACCGTTCAGCAACCCACTTTAGTGACTCTTCCACTCCCAATTCCGTTATTCCCTGAAGCAACTCCTGTGTATTCATTTCAACCTCCTTGTTATTTTGAATTATCTAAGGCCCTGGAAAGATCTTCTGTGAGATCATCAATATCTTCCAGCCCCACAGAAATCCTTATACTACCCGGAAAAATACCGATACGCGCACGTTCCTCATCATTTAACTTTGAATGGGTGGTAGATGCCGGATGCGTAGCTATTGAACGAGTATCACCGAGATTCGATGATAGACTTACCATCTGCAGGGCATCCATAAATCTCTTAGCGCGTTCAAAGCCTCCCTTAACGATAAAGGTGACTACCCCACCACCTTGTTTCATCTGGCGTTTGGCAAGTTCATATTGCGGATGTGATGGCAGAAAAGGATATCTCACCTGTTCCACCTCGGCATGCTGCTCCAATACCTGAGCCACCTGCAATGCACTGCTGCAGTGCCTATCCATACGGACGGGCAGCGTTTCCATGCTTTTAGAAAGCAGCCAGGCGTTAAAGGCGGATAAAGCAGGTCCTGTATGCCTGATAAAGAACATCAACTCTTTCATCAGATCCTTACGGCCTACTACGATTCCACCAAGCACCCTTCCCTGTCCGTCCATGTATTTAGTGGCAGAATGACTCACCAGATCGGCACCAAAATCGATCGGCTTTTGCAAATAGGGTGTCGCAAAGCAATTATCCACGTTCAGTAAAAACTTATGTTTCTGTTTAAGCTTTCCCAGCCACTCAAGATCCACAAGTTCTAATCCCGGATTAGATGGAGTTTCAAGGAACACCATTTTGGTTTCTGGCCGGAGGGCTTTTTCAAAATCTTCCGGCACTGACGCATCGACATAGGTGGTGGTAATCCCCCATCTCGGCAATAACTGGGTAAAAAGCTGGTGCGTCGACCCGAATATGGATCGAAAAGCTACAATATGATCGCCACTCCGAAGCAGGCCCGCAATCGAGGCGAATACAGCAGCCATACCTGAAGCGAATGCAATCCCTGCTTCAGCACCTTCAGCACTGACGATTTTGTCAATGAATTCCGTTGTATTGGGATTTGAATAGCGCGAATATATATTCCCTTCGACCTCATCCGCAAACATGGCTCTCCCGTGCTCCGCATCATCAAACACAAAACTTGACGTCAGATATAAGGGTACGGAATGCTCCCTCTGAGAAGAGCGCGGCGCCTGTGTACGTATGAAACTGGTTTTTTCTTTCATGATTGTATTGAGTATTGAGGAGTATTATCTTTCGGATCAGCTTCTCAGATAATTTTCCGCAAAAATACTTATTTAAAAATAATTAATAATGGTAGTAATAATGGTTTTCATACTGACCAATATGACGATAACACCGACCGCCACCATAATTGCCTTTACCGAAATCTTGTTGGACAGCCGGGCTGCAATGGGCGACGCGATTGCACTGCCAATCACCAGGCCTAACACGGCATC
Source organism: uncultured Sphingobacterium sp. (assembly GCA_964521175.1). Lineage (GTDB taxonomy): Bacteria > Bacteroidota > Bacteroidia > Sphingobacteriales > Sphingobacteriaceae > Daejeonella. The sequence continues at coordinate 1,789 of CAZFQV010000141.1, read as the reverse complement.
CCAGTATATATTATTCAGGAAGATGATAAAGGTAAATGAGCTCATCAGCGCAATAAAAAAGCGGCTCAGCTTCACTGTTCCCAGTGAATAACGCGCATTCCGTCCTCCTGCAATAAGCGATGACAACACGATTGAACCCCATCCGCCGCCGCCCACAGCATCAATAAAGCCCCCGCCAAATCCCAGAGCTCTGATATTTTTTATTTTCGGACCGATCCTCTTACCGTTAACTCTAAATGCCCGGCGTAAGATCAGGATCCCAAGGATCAGGGTATAGATCGACACCAGGGGCCTGGTATAATGGCTGTATTCGTCGAGTGACAACAGTATCCAGGCACCCAAAACAGCTCCGATCACTCCCGGCACCAACAATAGCCAAAACAAGCGCATATTAACATTCTTCATCCTGAAATGCATCCAACCCGCTATACCATTACTCATTATTTCAGAAAGATGTACCGCGGTACTAGCAGACGCAGGGGGAATGCCCATGGACAACAAAAATGTCGTAGATACGACACCATATGACATGCCTATCGCACCGTCAATCATCGCAAAAACAAATCCAGCAAGGAGAAAATAGTAAAATACAGGGTGGATCCCGTCTACGTAAGTACCTAAATCAGCGTTATTGAACCAGAACATCGACACTATCAGGATCAGGCTCAGGAAACCCATAGACCAAAGTATCCACCGCAGCTTCCTGCCCGGCGCCCGCTCTGCAACCGGAGCAATAAGTCCGGCTGTCGCCTCATTAAGTTTATTTACCTTATAGGCAAAATCACCGTTGAGCGTATTTCTCAACTTATTCATCTGCTGTAAAGTAATATCCAGCTTGTCAGGTAAATTATTCTGGAATAGCTCTTTCAGGCGTTTTGCCATGGTAGGTGATTTGCCATTGGTTGAAATACCGATCTTCAGATCCCCTTTTTTTACTATTGAACCCAGATAAAAGTCGCATAATTCTGGTTTATCTGCCACGTTAATGAGTAAATGTCTCCTTCTGGCCAATTGACGGATCTCAGCGTTCAGCATATTATCCCCGGTAGCGATAACTACAAGATCTTTCTCATCAAGGTCACCGGGCTCGAATGGTCTTAATTCAATACTCACTGCGGGATATGCCGATACGAGATCCAGAACTTCAGGAAGTATACGCTCTGCTACAATACTAATATTTGTTTCAGGGCTGTTAAACAACAAAGCATTTAACTTTTCCAGGCCTACATTTCCTGCACCTACCAGTAATACCTTCAACTCATTGAGTTTTAGGAAGACAGGGAACAGCTGGTTACCAGCAGTTTCCTGTCTTTGTTCTTTATCTGTTTTATTCAGGATATTCATAAAATGCCCTGATCGGCTGGAACTGCGGATGCAATCCGACGACCTCACCAAATACGATGAGCGCCGGTGAACTAATATTCTGGTCGGCAGCAGCTTCTACAATAGTTGCAACTGTGGCCACTACCACTTTCTCATTAGCCATACTCCCATTTTGTATGACAGCTACCGGGAGCCGTCCTTTACCCTCGGCTTCAAATATTTCCACGATCTCCCGCAGCCTTTTAATGCCCATTAATACCACTACGGTAGCGTTGGTCTTGGAAGCGGTGTATAAATCTGCTGATATCGCACCAGAGCTGGTAGTTCCGGTTATCACCCAGAAACTCTCACTTGCCCCCCGATGAGTCACCGGAATCCCCTGAAGCGCAGGTACAGATATGCTGCTTGATATACCAGGCACTACCTCCGCTGGAATACTATAAGACGCCGCCATTTCCAGCTCCTC
>CAZFQV010000140.1:0-6401 GCA_964521175.1 uncultured Sphingobacterium sp. | reverse complement strand
TTGTCGTCGACGCAACAAGGCAGCGTCGAGAGACCGAAAGCATAAAACGAAAGTATAATACAGAATAATCTCACCAGCTAAACATCCAATCCAGATCGCAAATATACTATATTCAGCCGATCATATATTGCCTTACCCGATCTTTGCTGGGAAGGCTCGATTTACCCATCAGGAATTCATCTACCCTTCTGGCAGCTTCCCGACCCTCCGATATTGCCCAAACTACGAGCGACTGACCGCGGCGCAAATCTCCCGCAGCGAAAACCTTAGGAATATTAGTCTGATAGTCGCCCTCTGCAGCCTTCACATTCCCCCGACCGTCTAGTTCAAGGCCGGTATTCCCGACAAATCCTTCATGCTGAGTATGTAAAAATCCCATGGCCAGTAAAACCAGCTGACACGGAATCTCACGTTCAGATCCCTCCTTTTCAACGAATTTAACTGGTCGGCCAGAAGCATCCAGTTCCCAGCTCACGTCTGTAACCTTAAGAGCCCTTAATTCACCCTTTTTATTCCCCAGGAACTCCACGGTATTAATCCCCCAAAAGCGTTGGCAACCCTCTTCATGTGAACTGGTCGTTTTAAGTATCATCGGGTAGGTAGGCCAGGGCATATTTTCATTACGCTCCAAGGGGGGCTGCACCATCAGCTCAAATTGACTGACAGAGTTGGCATGCTGCCTGTTGGACGTCCCGACACAATCTGATCCCGTATCTCCACCACCAATTACAATCACATCTTTTTCGGTAGCCAAAATCATTTCGTCCGTAAAAGAAAGATTACTTACTGTCTTGTTCTGCTGTTTAAGAAAATCCATAGCGAAATGAATTCCCTTTAAGTCGCGACCCGGGATAGTTAAGTTACGCGGAATAGTTGAGCCGGTAGCGGCAACAACAGCGTCATAGCTGTCCATAAATTGCTGCATATCGCCATCAACGCCAACTTCCGTATTGCATATGAAAGTAATGCCCTCCTCCTTCATAATCTCCAGGCGACGGTCGATCACCGCCTTTTCCAATTTAAAATCAGGAATACCGTACCGTAACAAACCTCCCGGGCGATCGTCGCGTTCAAAAACGGTAACCGTATGACCGGCTTTGTTCAGCTGTGCGGCAGCAGCAAGTCCTGCAGGCCCCGAGCCAATTACCGCCACTTTTTTTTCTGATCGCAGAATAGGTCGGCTTGGTTTAACATAACCTTTTGAATAAGCTATTTCGATGATATGTTTTTCTATTTCTTCAATCGTTACCGGTGGCTTATTTATTCCAAGAACGCAGGCAGACTCGCAGGGAGCCGGACAAATCCTTCCTGTAAATTCAGGAAAATTATTCGTCGAATTAAGGATGAGAAATGCCTCTTCCCATTTACCCTGATAAACCGCATCATTAAATTCGGGGATGACATTTCCCAGCGGACAACCCGAATGGCAGAATGGCACTCCACAATTCATGCATCGCGCAGCTTGTTCGTTTAACTTTTTCGCGGGATATTCGGCAACAAACTCTTTATAGTTCTTAACCCGTTCGCTGGGAGCAATTTTTTGGGGAAGCTCCCTGCCGTATTCTTTAAACCCTGTTATTTTTCCCATTATCCTGCTGATTGCTGAACTTTTTGAAGATGTAAGACTTTTTTGTATTCTTTCGGGAACACCTTAATGAAACATAAGGATTGTTGCTCCCAGTCGTCGAGGATATACCTAGCTACCTGACTGTTAGTAAGCTGCACATGTTTGCGGAGCAGCGTGAGTATTTCTTCTTCATCCTGTGGAGATAAAGGATCCAGATCCACCATTTCGCGGTTACAATTCTCTACAAATGAATTCGCGGGATCGTATATCCAGGCAATGCCACCGCTCATGCCCGCTGCGAAGTTCCGGCCTGTCTTTCCTAAGATAAGAGCCCTGCCAGCAGTCATATACTCACATCCATGATCTCCGACACCTTCAACGACTGCGGTACTACCGGAATTCCGCACCGCAAAGCGTTCGCCTGCCTGTCCCTTTACGAAAAGTTCACCGGACGTTGCACCATAAAGAGCGACATTCCCGATAATTATATTCTCTTGTGGCAAGAAAGTGCTTTCTTTAGAAGGATATATTACAACCTGAGCTCCTGAAAGTCCCTTTCCTACATAATCATTTGCTTCACCTTCCAGCTCAAAGGACATGCCCTTAGTACAAAATGCAGCAAAACTCTGACCGGCAGATCCCGTGAACTTAAAGTTTATGGTATTCGGTGCTAAGCCCGCCGATTGATATTTTTTGGTAATCTCATGAGATAGTATTGTACCAACCGTACGGTCGGTATTTTTTATGCCAAAAGATGCAAATACAGGAACTCTGGTTTCAATCGCCTCCTTCGCCTTTTCCAGAAGCTGCCAGTCAAGTACCTCATCAAGCCCGTGGTCCTGACTCTCACTATGATACAAGGTCATTCCCGAAGGATTATCTACTGTATATAGTATGTTCGACAGATCTATATTCTTTACTTTCCAATGATCCACATCATCGCGCACTTTAAGGTACTGCACCTTGCCCACCATCTCGTTTATGGTTCTGAATCCGAGAGCGGCCATAATTTCGCGAAGTTCCTCGGCAATAAACCGAAAAAGACTTACGATGTGTTCTGGCTTGCCGCTGAACAGCTTTCTCAGTTCAGGATCCTGAGTGGCCACCCCAACCGGGCAAGTATTCAAATGACATTTACGCATCATGATACAACCACCGGCGACGAGTGCTGCGGTAGCTACCCCCCATTCCTCTGCGCCTAACAGTGTAGCTATAGCGATATCCTTCCCTGTTCTGAGTTGACCATCAGTTTGGAGTACCACGCGGCTTCTGAGTTTATTCTTAACCAAAGTTTGCTGTGCCTCAGCAAGGCCTAGTTCCCAGGGGAGTCCCGCATGGACAATGGAAGTAAGCGGTGAAGCACCGGTACCACCATCGTGCCCCGATATCAGGATGACATCCGCATGTGCTTTTGCCACACCAGCGGCAATAGTGCCCACGCCTGCCTTTGATACCAATTTTACACTGATTCGAGCGTCTCGATTAGCATTCTTCAAATCAAAAATCAACTGAGCAAGGTCTTCTATCGAGTAAATGTCATGATGCGGAGGAGGTGATATCAGTCCCACACCCGGTGTGGCATGTCGCACCTTGGCGATCCATTCGTCGACCTTATCGCCCGGCAATTGCCCACCTTCTCCCGGCTTCGCACCCTGCGCCATCTTAATCTGCAACTCATCAGCGTTTGCCAGATAGTTGGCTGTTACTCCAAACCTCGCCGAGGCGATCTGTTTAATAGCGGAACGCATAGATCCGCCACTGGCCAAAGGCTCGTATCTCATTTCATCCTCACCTCCTTCGCCCGTATTGCTTTTCGCTCCGATACTATTCATGGCGATAGCCAGGGTACTATGAGCCTCATGGGAGATCGACCCAAAGGACATTGCCCCTGTTGCAAAACGCTTGAGAATCAGCTCAACCGGCTCGACTTCATCAAGTGGCACCGGCTGACGATGATGAGCAAATTCGAGAAGTCCCCTTATGGTATATAAGCTATCAGTCTGCTTATTGATATGGCTCGCATATTTCTTATAGATCTCGTAATTATTGGTGCGGGTAGAATGCTGCAAAAGGTGCACGGTCTCAGGGTTAAATAAATGAGCCTCGCCTCTACGCTTCCACTGATACACTCCTCCTTCCGGAAGTAGTCGTATGGGCACCCCGCTTTTTCTGAAGCCGGAAAAATGTTTCTGCAAGGCTTCCTGTGCAATATCATCCAGACCAACACCACCAATCCTGGATACCGATCCGGTAAAATACTGATCAATAACGTCCTGGTTTATGCCCACGGCCTCGAAGATTTGGGCACCGTGATACGACTGAAGTGTAGAGATCCCCATTTTAGAGAAAATCTTCAGCAACCCGTCGTTTACCGATTTAATATAGTTTTTGTACAGAGTCTTAAGGTCTAAAGCCGAATCAAACTTATCGTCTGTTTTAAGCTTACGGATGGTCGCAAGTGCCAAGTATGGATTCACTGCAGTTGCACCAAATGCAATCAGGCAGGCGAAGTGATGAACTTCCCAAACATCTCCCGCCTCAAGCATAATGCCTACGGCACCGCGTAACCCCTTTTTGATAAGATGATGGTGTACAGCTGAGACGGCCAGTAAGGACGGTATGGCAGCATGCTCCGAGTCGATCGCCCGGTCTGACAGGATCAGCACCTCAAAACCATCATGGACTGCATCTTCGGCGTATCGACATAAACGGTCGAGACCGCGCTGTAGAGAACCTGACTGTCCATCTGCTTTAAAATAGGTTTGTAAGGTCTTAGCCTGGAAACAACCCGTATCAATGCTTCTGATCTTTTCCAGTTCAGTATTGCTTAACACCGGATGAGGCAAAGCCACGCAATGACAATGCATCTTGTCCTCATCAAGAATGTTTCCGTTATTGCCCATAAATCCAGCAAGACTCATCACCAGCCTTTCCCGAATCGGGTCGATTGGCGGATTGGTTACCTGAGCAAACAGTTGTTTGAAATAGTTCGAAAGGTGCTGCGGGCGATCGGAAAATACGGCAAGAGGCGTATCTGTACCCATAGCACCAATGGCTTCCTTACCTTGAAGCGCCATAGGCTTGATAAGCGTATCGATATCCTCACGTGAATAACCGAACACCTGCTGATATTTAAAGGTCGACTCGTTAGAAAGCTGCGTAAACGCCAGCCTTGGCTCAGCAAGGTCTTCCAGTCTGATCTTATAGTTCTCAAGCCATTGAGTATAAGGCTGCCGGCTTGTGATCTGCTTTTTTATCTCGTCATCTTCGATAATAATACCCTTAATGGTATCTACGACTAACATTTTGCCTGGCTGTAGCCGACCTTTTTTTATCACCCTGGACTCATCTACAGGCAAAACCCCTGCTTCTGAAGCCACGATGATCTGATTATCATTGGTGATGACAAACCGCTGCGGACGCAATCCGTTACGGTCTAATGTAGCCCCAATCAAATGACCATCGGTAAAAGCTAATGCCGCCGGGCCATCCCATGGCTCAATCAGGGTGGCATGATATTCGTAAAATGCCTTAGTTTGCGCGTCCATCTGCTCGTTGCCATCCCAAGCTTCCGGGATGAGCATCATCATAACATGAGGCAAGGATCTTCCGCAGTGAAATAACAGCTCCACTACATTATCCAGACAGGCAGAATCCGATTGATTTGGGTCAATGACCGGCAGTAGCATATCCAGCTCTTCCCTGGTAAAATAAGGGGAAGCAAAAGAGCGTATGCCTGAATAAAACCAGTTTAGATTACCTTTAAGAGTATTGATCTCGCCGTTATGCGCAATGAATCGAAATGGCTGAGCCAGCCGCCATGACGGAAATGTATTGGTCGAAAATCGTGAATGGATCATTCCGAATGCCGATACCAGATTATTATCTTGCAAATCGGGAAAATATCCCCTGACCTGGCTACTGGTAAATTCCCCTTTATAGATGATTACATTCTCAGAAAGCGAGCACACATAAAACTGTTGTTCAGCACCCTTTACCGTCTCACGAATAGTCCGGGTAACCAGGTTTTTTAATACATATAGTTTCCGCTCAAAAGCTTCTACCGATGGAATATTTGTCGGTTTTGCGATAAAGACCTGTTCAATATCCGGCTCTGCAGATAAGGCAGTTTCTCCGACTAGACTATTATCAATAGGTACTTTACGATATCCTAACACCTGAAGCCCCAGCGTCTCAGCGGCCTTGCCAAAGGCCGCACGGCAGGCTTCCTTAATTGTAGCCTTCTTAGGCAAAAAAAGCATACCTACTCCATAACTTCCTGGTGCGCCCAGACTAATATTAAGCTTCAATGCTTCCAGCCTAAAAAACTCATGAGGTATCTGTATTAATATACCTGCACCATCTCCTGAGTCGGAATCGCAGCCACAAGCTCCGCGATGCTCCATATTCTCCAGAATAGTTAAAGCATCGCTAACGGTTTGGTGTGATTTCAGTCCTTTAATGTTCGCAATAAAACCAACTCCACATGCGTCATGCTCATAAGACGGGCTGTAGAGACCCTCGATTTGGGTGTTTGAATTTGTCATTAATAATCTTTAAATTTCAGAGGCCTAATTTACGCATAAACAGCCTTTTTTATCTTATTTCTAATATTTTTCACAAATCAATCAAAAACTGTCATTATTTATGCCTTAAATTATCATATTGACAATTTATAATACCTTCCGTTAACAATCTGTTATTTCAGTTTAATTCAGCACCTTTAGGTTCCGAAATTGCTTTTTTTTCCTACTTTTGTCGCGGGCAAGTCTTTTACGACCAGCTCCCTTTGAACTCCCCCAGGGTGGGAACACAGCAAGGGTAGAAGGTTGTA
>CAZFQV010000139.1:0-6405 GCA_964521175.1 uncultured Sphingobacterium sp. | reverse complement strand
ACAGTAAACTGCTCAGGTGTAAGCCATAAAGGAAACTCACCTCCGCAATGCTCAATCAATACGGCAACAAATCGTTCGAGTGACCCAAAAGGCGCCCGGTGAATCATCACCGGCCGATGCTTCTGGTTATCCCTACCGGTATATTCCAATTCAAATCTTTCGGGTAAGTTATAGTCTACCTGAATCGTACCAAGCTGCCATTTTCGTCCCAAGGCATCCTTTACCATAAAGTCAAGCTTTGGACCATAAAATGCGGCTTCTCCTAATTCAACAACGGTGCTTAATCCTTTCTCAGCTGCCGCTTCAATGATCGCCGATTCAGCAAGCTGCCAGTTTTCATCGCTGCCGATATATTTCGTTTTATTGACAGGATCCCGGAGAGAAATTTGTGCCGTGTAATCATCAAAACCCAATGCTTTGAACACGTAAAGCACCAGATCGATTACCTTTTTAAATTCTTCCTTAACCTGATCGGGCCTGCAGAACAGGTGGGCATCATCCTGAGTAAATCCGCGCACCCTTGTTAAACCATGCAGCTCGCCACTCTGCTCATAACGGTAAACGGTGCCAAATTCGGCATATCTCACCGGTAGATCTTTATACGACCGCGGTTTCGTTTTATATATTTCGCAATGGTGTGGACAATTCATGGGTTTAAGGATGAACTCCTCCCCTTCCTGTGGTGTCTTTATCGGCTGAAAAGAATCAGCACCATATTTTTCATAATGACCTGAAGTGATATAAAGATTTTTATGTCCGATATGAGGCGTAATAACCTGCTCATATCCAGCTTTCACCTGAGCTTTTTGCAAAAAACTCACAAGCTTCTCGCGCAAAGCCGTACCCTTAGGTAGCCACAGCGGCAAACCCATACCTACCTTTTCCGAAAATGCAAACAATTCCAGTTCCTTTCCCAGCTTACGGTGGTCGCGTTTTTTCGCTTCTTCGATTAGGTGAAGATAATCACTGAGCTCGCTTTGTTTCGGGAACGTCACTCCATATATACGGGTTAGTTGCTTACGACTTTCATCCCCACGCCAGTATGCACCGGCAACATTCATCAGTTTTACTGCTTTAATAAAGCCTGTGTGTGGAATATGTGGCCCGCGGCACAAATCCGTAAAGTTACCCTGATTATAGAAGGTGATGGTGCCGTCGGCAAGGTCTTTAATCAGGTCGAGCTTGTACTCATCGTCCTTTTCAGTAAAGTAATTCACCGCATTCTCCTTGGAGACCTCTGTACGCTTGTATTCAGACTTAGTTTTGGCAAGTTCAATGATCTTATCCTCTATCTGCTTAAAATCGTCTGATGAAAATTCACGATCACCAAAATCCACGTCATAGTAGAATCCCGTTTCAATTGCCGGCCCAATACCAAACTTAGTACCAGGATAAAGCGCTTCTAGAGCCTCGGCCATCAGGTGAGCAGACGAATGCCAGAATGTACTTTTGCCGTCCTTGTCATTCCAGGTAAGCAATTTAACTTCAGAATCTTCTTCGATCGGACGAGATGAGTCCCATATCTGACCGTTAACCTGTGCTGCAAGTACATTCCTTGCCAAACCTTCGGAAATGGAGAGAGCGATCTGATGTGCAGTGACACCTTTTTCATATTCACGGACAGATCCGTCCGGAAGCGTAATCTTAATCATATACAAAATGATTCAAACGTTATATAAAACATATAAAAAACAATCACATACGGGGTGATCTTCTGTTCAGCCGTAAAAGTACAATATTTATTTATTCCCATCGGAAAATTAGTTTGGCCATTTGAATGTAAATTATTACGAATAAAAGTATCAAAATACTTTTATTCGTATATTTGTCTAACAAACTTATTCAATATGGAAACAGCACAGAAAAACTTCATTAACGTACCATCAATTGAACCGCGGTTCAAACACTCTACGATCTTCCAGGTTTTTGATTCTCTGGCAGGCGGCGAATCACTGACGATTCATAACGACCATGACCCCAAACCGGTTTATTATCAGCTTTTAGGTGAAAGGGGTGATATTTTCACCTGGGAATACCTGCAACAAGGCCCTGAATGGTGGGACATACTGGTCACCAAGAAGTTAGACCAGGATACCGAGACTGTCGGAGAAATTGCCGTTAAAGATCTGCGCAAAGCAGCAGTATTCAAGAAATATGGTATAGACTTCTGTTGCGGCGGGAAAAAGACTCTTAAAGAAGCTTGTGCAGAAAAGAATATCGATTTCAGTCAGGTGGACGCCGATCTAAAGAAGATGGATACTGAAGCCAGAATTAGTAATGTGTCTTATTCAGATTGGAGTATAGACTTCCTTGCAGATTATATCGTTAATACACATCACAGCTATGTTAAGAAATATCTGCCGGAAATAGTCGCTTACGCTAACAAAGTAGCTAAAGTTCACGGTGACAGACATCCCGAGCTTCTCCAGGTTCGGCAAAATGTTCAGGTCATAAACGATGAGCTCATTGAACACATGGCTGAAGAAGAGCGGGAGCTGTTTCCATACATTAAAAAGATCGCTCAGGCCAGAAGTGCCGGACTGCCACTGGTGAAGGAAACAAAAGACCTGGCTTCTAAGATCGATGAATATGAAGACGAGCATACCCTTGTCGGTGAATTACTTGAAAAAACGAGAGAGATTACCAACGGTTATGCAATTCCGGGAGATGCTTGCGCAAGCTATACGCTTTTATTCAAAATGCTGCAGGAATTTGAAGACGATCTACATCTCCACATTCACCTCGAAAATAATATTCTTTTCCCGAAGAGTATAGATTTGGAAAAAAGCTATCAGTGATAGGTATGATGGTGTATTTTTACAGAAAAGAATCTCAACGATGATTATTAACGGTCAAACTAAAATTGCTGCTCTCATCAAACATCATCCTGATGCACTGGAAGTAATCGTGTCGTTAAGTCCCGATTTCAAGAAGCTAAGGAATCCCGTCCTCAGAAAGCTGATGGCTGGCAGGACCAGCATCTCAATGGCCTCTAAGATCGGCGGGTGTAAGCCAGATGATTTTTTTGAGAAACTCCGGCCTTTGGGCTTTGAGACGGATAGTTCATCTCAGGAGACAGAAGAAGTAAATACATCACAAAAACCTCTTAGTCAGTTTGTCCATGACATCGAGAAGGCTCATATTGTACCTCTCGATGTCAGGGCAATGCTCGCAGGGGGCGATGACCCGCTAAGGCTAATACAGCAAACGGTTAAAGGACTTCCGCAAGGCCATGTTTTAAAGATAATCAATACTTTTGAGCCCACGCCTCTGATCAAATTACTGGAAAAGCAAGGCTTTAACACTTACGTGGATGTCGTTGAACCAGATCTCATAGAAACTTATTTTTACCGGACAGATAGCGCACACGAGACGTCTCTTGGAGAGGGCATTAAGGAAGATAAGACGGATTGGGATAATATTCTGGAACGATTTGCAGGGAAATTGGAGCAGTTGGATGTACGCAATTTAGAAATGCCCGGTCCTATGATGACGATACTGGCGTCGTTGGAAAAGTTAGATCCGCAAAAAGCGTTATACGTACATCACAAGCGTATTCCAGTATTTTTGCTTAGCGAGCTTAAAGACAGAAATTTTGAATTCCGCATCAAAGAATTAAGTGAAACTGAAGTACATCTAATTATTTTTAAAGACTAATATGTTTGCACCGGGCCTTGGATCAGATGTACAGAAGACAACATCCTATAAAGTTGTATTGCCTTTTTATATTTATGCGTCCATTGCCTTCCTGCTTGCCTGTTCGCTCTTGCTTATAAATACCGGCATCGTTTACGAACATCATTTTCAGCCTCAGACTTTAGCGATCACCCATCTAATGGCTCTGGGCTGGGGAACAATGATTATTCTCGGCGCCAGTCACCAGTTATTGCCTGTGTTGATCGAAGGCAAGTTGGATAGCAATCTGCTCGCCTATCTCTCCTTCATTTTTGCTGCCATTGGAATCCCCCTGTTGGTCATCGGTTTCTACCGTTTTGATATGGGCTTAATTGTACAGTCTGGTGCAGTCCTAATCAATGTTTCTGTTATTTGTTATTTCATAAATGTTATTCAAAGTATCGGAGAAAGTAAAAAATATAATGTCCATGCCTGGTTCATGGCAACTGCAGCACTTTGGCTATTCGCAACTACGTTTTTTGGGTTAATGTTAGTATTCAACTTTACTCATTCATGGTTACCTGAAAACTCCATTCAGTATTTATCACTCCATGCACACCTTGGGATTGTAGGTTGGTTTTTTATGCTTGTTCTCGGGGTTGCGTCCAGACTAATCCCTATGTTTCTAATCTCCAAATATACCAGTCCAAAAACCTTATGGTGGATCTATGGACTAGTTAATGTAGCACTCCTTTACTTTGTGGTATTGAAGACTACAGCTATGTCCGATCAATTCCAGTATTTGCCGGCGCTGATGATTCTTGTCGCTCTGATCTCGTTTGGGCGCTATTGTTATAACGCCTACAAGGCGCGTATACGCAAAAAAGTAGATGGGCAGATGAAAATCTCGTTGATTTCTGTGGGGCTCATGTTTTTGCCAATATTCACCTTATTCGTTGTGATCTTTTTCACTTCAGCGGGAGTCGGATCTAATATTATCTTACTGTATGGCTTCTGTATTTTTTTCGGCTGGATCACGGCACTTATTTTTGGGATGACGTTCAAGACCTTGCCTTTCATTGTTTGGAATAAAGTTTATCAGGAGCGTACGGGTATGGGGAAAGTCCCTGTCCCTAAGGAATTATTCAGTGAACAGCTTTTTAAATTTATGGCGCTATCCTACCTGGCGGGCTTCTTTTTGTTCTTAAGCGGCATTATTTTTTTGAGCAATCTTCTGGTAAAAAGCGGTGCGGTATTTCTTCTGCTAGCCGCGATATTTTATTCCTGGAACGTTTTCAAGACCATTAATCATTAAGCTTTTAAATAATGGAAGTTAAAAGTAACGATAGTATCAATTGTACTGTAGCCCTGGCGGGGCTTTACAATGTCGATGATCCCGAGATCGGCCTGAATGTTGTTGATCTGGGATTAATTTATGAGATTAATTTTAAAGAAGAAGAGAAGGTTATTGTCATTACGATGACCCTCACCACTCAATTCTGCCCAATGGGTGAAAGTATTACGACAGATGTTTTTCAGACGGTCAGCAATTCATTTAAGGATTACGAAGTGAAGGTAGATCTGATTTTTGAACCAGCCTGGGGGCCACATATGATCTCAGAAGAAGGAAAGCAATTTTTAAACATGTGACATGCTGAGTTATACGTGTAAAACTGCAATCAAGGCTGTAATTTATTTAGCTTCAAAAAGCCGGAGTGGTGAAAAGGCCGGCATGAAAGAGGTTGCCGAGCATATTTATGCTAGTGAACACACGGTAGGCAAAATCCTGCAAACACTTGTCAGACAGGGAATTATAAATAGTACTAAAGGACCGTCCGGGGGATTTTCTATTACTGAGGACCAAAAAGAAAACCCAATAATTGATATCGTGGAGGCAATTGAAGGCAACCAGGTTTTTAAAGGATGTGGGTTAGGTCTAAGTCAGTGCTCAGCGCAGCATCCCTGCCCTATTCATAATGAATATAAGGTTGCCCGCGATCTGCTGGAAAAACTATTTCACGAGAATAAGGTCAAAGATCTTTGCGAGCCTGTAAATAATGGACTGGCCTTTCTGGCCGATTGATCAGTAGGCTGAGTATTTTACTTTCAAACATTTCCCCATCCATGAGCAAGCACATCTGCGAGATGGAAGGTTTTTAACTTCAGGTTATGTGCATCTATATAAGCCTGCAGATTAAGTAAACAGGAAGAATCGGTAGAAATAATGTAATCAGCACCCATTTCCAGGGCATTACTTATTTTCTGTTCGGCCATGGCGGTGGAGATAGCCTCGAATTTTACAGCGAAGGTGCCTCCAAAGCCACAACAAACATCCGTATCCCGCATTTCGACCAGGTCAAGACCATGAACTTTACTCAGCAGCTTCCTCGGCTCAGCTTTTATATTGCATTCTCTGAGGCCGGCACATGAATCATGGTAAACAGCCCTGCCCTCCAACTCCGCCCCGAAATAGTCTTTATTCAGAACATTAACGAGGAAGTCTGAAAGTTCATGGATGTTATTCTGGATGTTTCGGCATTTATTATGTGCTGCAGTGTTAGTAAAGAGATCGCTATATGAATTTTTAACCATTCCAGTACAGGAAGCTGAAGGAGAGACAATATAATTAGTTTCGGAAAAATCGCTTAGAAACTTGCTCCCTACTGCTTTAGCTTCTTCCCAATACCCTGCATTGAACGCCGGCTGGCCGCAGCAGGTCTGATCCGCGTTATATAAAACTTTACATCCAGCCTTTTCAAGGATTTTGACGGTATTAAAAGCGGTCTGAGG
>CAZFQV010000138.1:0-6416 GCA_964521175.1 uncultured Sphingobacterium sp. | reverse complement strand
AAGATCCAGTAGGCGAGAAAATTGAAAAAGGCTGCCCATACGACCGCTTGAAATGGAGTTAATACCTTTGTGGATACAATCGTAGCGATAGAGTTTGCAGCATCATGAAAGCCGTTGATATAATCAAATCCGATTGCTAAAACGATTATAATAATTAGCAGTGAAAACCCCATGAGATATATTGAAGTATCAATTTAATAATAGTTTAAGCGTTTTTTACCAGAATAGATTCCAGCACATTGGCTGCATCTTCGCACATATCCGTAGCGGTTTCGAGAGCGGAGAGAACTTCTTTGTACTTAATCAGGTTAACAGCATCCTTTTCATACATGAATAACTCACCAACAGCTTTGTCGAACACATAATCAGCCTGATTTTCGATACTGTTTATCCGCACGCAGGAATCTGCGATTAAGCGAATGTTTTTCAAGTTCCGCAACTCATGAATGGCTTTATGTAAATCATGGCAAGCCTGTAAGATCAGATTTGCCAGCTCTATGATTGGTGGAGTGATAATTGTTAGCTGGTAAAGTTCCATACGACTGGCCGAGCCGTGGATGTAATCGGCTATTTCGTCTAAGGCACTTGCAAGCCGGTGAATATCTTCTCTATCGAAAGGGGTGATAAAGTTCTTGCTGAGCTCGAGATGGATCTGATGTGTGATCTCATCGCCGGTGTGTTCAAGATCTTCGATTTCCCTGAAAATTTCTTTGCGACGGGTAAGATCTTCTGTGTTAACTGCTTCGACAAGCTTTTCAGCAATAACAATGAGGTTTGCACTATCTTTTTCAAAGAGTGGGAAGAATTTTTTGTCCTTCGGAATGAAGTATTGAAAAATACTGTTCAGTGACATGAGTGAGTTTTAAGGATATACAAAACTAACAACCCAATGTTAAGTTAATGTTAACCTTTGGATTGTACGGACTATTTCACTTTTTCCAGTGTAAAGCCAAATGTAGAGCCAATATTTTCAGTACTTCTGACTGTAAAAGTTTGTTGATGTGCCTCTATTATATGCTTTACTATAGCCAGGCCGAGACCCGACCCCCCAATCTGTCTGGACCTGCTTTTATCTATCCGGTAGAACCGTTCGAACAAGCGCGGAAGATACTTTTCTTCAACTCCTATTCCATCATCAGTTATTTCTACGAGAATTTGATCATGAAGTTCAAACGTTTTTATGGAAGTTGTGCCAGGGTTTTTTCCATACTTAAAGGAGTTGTCTACTAAATTTACCAAAACCTGTCTGATCTTGTCCTTATCAGCATTTACCCATGTAGGCGTATTATATTTATCTTTAAACTCGAGGGTGATATTATATTTCTTTGCCTTCAACTCTAGTGATTCAAATACCTCTCTTACCAGCTCTGCGAGGTCAAACTTTCCGTAGTTGACAGGTATTTCTCCACTTTCAAGTTTAGAAATGGCGTCAAGATCTTTCAGAAAAAATGCCAGCCGATCGACATTCCGGGAAGCCTTTTCCAGGAACTGTTTTGATTGTGCCGGATCTGAGTCGTCCTCAGCAAGCGCATCAATGTATCCTTGTATAGCAAAAAGAGGTGTTTTTAGTTCATGTGATATATTAGCCAGAAACTCCCTTCTGAATTTTTCCTGCTCTTTAAGTTGATCGATCTCCTTCTTTTTATCGCGTGCCCATTCCTTTACTTCATGTTCTACGTCGTTAATCGGATCGTCACTAACATATTCCCCCAAAGCATCTTTAAGATCTTTCCCCAGTTTCAGGTTATGAATTAATTTATAGATGAGTTTTATCTTACTGTAAACAAAGCGTTCTATCAGATAATAGAATACAGCATAACTAGTGATCAGTGTTACAGAAAAGGTGATCAGGAAGTCTATCCATTTTTGCTGAAAGTAAAAATTAAATATAGAGAGCGTTAACGCAACCGCCAGGGCGTTAAAAAAAACGAGTACCCAAAGTTTCATAATGCAATTTACTATTAAATATCTTATTGTGGTCTTTTCAAAGACGATGACTTGGGTTCTCTTTTACTCCCCTCATATAATGCATATTCCAGAAGGCGACAATCTAGTTTTCCATTGTAGAATTCTATTCTTCTGGATGCACTTAATCCGATCTTCTTGGCCAGATCGGGATTGCCGGTAAAAATGTAACCTCTATACCCCTTGCACTTTTGTTTCATAAAATCGCCGATACGTTTATATGTTGCTTCGAGTTGGGTATGAACACCCAGCCGTTCGCCGTATTCGGGATTAAAGATTACTATTCCCGGTCCCGGGGGTATTTCAGTGTCTGCAAAGTCGCACACGGAAAAATCGATAAGGTGATCTACACCAGCTGTCCGGGCATTCTTTTGGGAGATATTCACTGCGTCTGCGGAAATATCCGTCGCGATAATATTGAAGCTAATTTCCTTTTTCGAACGATCTTTGAGATTGCGACGTTCACTAAAAAACAGCTCCTCCTCATATCCGATGATATGCATAAACCCGTAATTCATTCGGAAAAGGCCCGGGGCCCTATCGGTAGCTATCAATGCTGCCTCAATCGCCAGCGTTCCCGAGCCACACATCGGAACGATGAAATGGCTCTTTCTATCCCAGTTGGTAGCCATAATAGCGCCAGCTGATAGTGCTTCTAACATAGGGGCTT
This sequence comes from uncultured Sphingobacterium sp., assembly GCA_964521175.1. Lineage (GTDB taxonomy): Bacteria > Bacteroidota > Bacteroidia > Sphingobacteriales > Sphingobacteriaceae > Daejeonella. Next base: position 3,781 of record CAZFQV010000138.1, on the reverse strand, counting down.
TACCAGGGATCTTACGGTAACCGTGCTTCGCCAGAGTTTCGCCCGAGCTATCGATAAATATCTCTGCATTATTTTCTTTCCAGTAGAGATGAATTACAGCTTTATGAGCATCAGAACCTGAATCTGGTCTGATACCTTTTTTATCTTTAATACGGTCAACAATAGCATCCTTTACTTTCAAGTTGGCAAATAAAGGTGTTGTAATCGTTTCGTTATCTACATTGGAGGTTACAGAAAAATATCCTGTGAAATCAATCAGCTCTTCCCATGGTATGTCAAGAAGTTCCTTATATAGACGCGCCGGGTTTTCAGCTGTAAAGTTTTTTATGGAATAAAGAACCTGGCTGGCGCAACGGAGATTTAGATTCAGAGCGATACAATCACTGAGAGACCCGTCCAATTCTACGCCTGTGCGAAACGCTCTGACGATCTTATAGCCAAGCGCAGTAACCTCTGTCTGAAGATAGGGTGACAGGCGATTGTTGCAGGTGATAATAATCTTACTTTTATTGTGGAAAACTTGCATGATAATTTGTAAAGTTAGCAATTAAAAATGGCCCGAATTTCATACTTTTACAAATCTATGCATTAGGGTTTTTTTGCTCTCCGAAGACTAAATCCATGCGCATCGCTAAGTTTAGAGTCTGACTATTAAAATACTAAATATGGATATTAAAGGAAAAGTACACGAGATCTCACAGGTCATCACGGTGAGCGAGAAGTTTAAAAAGCGTGAGTTGATACTGGAATATGCTGAAAACCCTACCTACCCGGAATATGTTAAGTTTGAAGCAGTACAAGACAAAGTGAGTCTGTTTGACAATATTAAAGTGGGCGATCAGGTGGAATTATTTTTTAATCTTCGTGGCAGACCGTGGACAGATAAAAATGGCAAGACGTCCTACTTTAATTCGCTGGTGGCCTGGAGAATTAATCCCCTGGGTGCGGCGGATACCGCTTCAACACCCGAGTACGCACCGCCGGTAGATATAAGTTCCGCCCCGGACGACGATGATCTCCCCTTTTAAGCGATTATAATATGGCCTTCTTGCTAGATGCAAGGGGCCTCAGTTATATCTACAATCTTCCTGGTCATCTTTCGTAAGCCGGCTTCCATTTTGCTCTTCTGGTATCATAAAATCCTTCGTCAGATGCTGGTCGATTAAACGGTAACCCCGCTATTTACTGAGCTCAACGAAATCATACTAGTATTTGTCTCTTTGTTAAGGCTTTGTTAAAAAGTGTTAAAGCCATGCTGACTAAGAGCAAGTTACTTACTTTTGTGTTCGGGGTTTGTAGCAAATGAGGTTGAATGAAGACGAAGAGCATCAGTTTGATTATAGGACTAATGACTGTGGCACTCCTGGGTGTAATGGGCATGCAGTTATATTTTTTCCGAGAGTCTTATGAACTTCAACGGAAACTTTTTGATCAGTCTGTTCTTGAAGCTCTGAGTAATGTTGTTCAACGGATTGAGAAAAATGACGCCAATAAGTTTCTGGAAAAGAAAGCGGAAGATATCCAGCTGCCATCTGCTGAACCACCAAAAAATACCCCAATATTAGTTAATAGAACTGAGGAGAGAAAGCCCGCGAAACGAAAACCAAGGCTTTCGGATGCGCGATATTTAGCACGACAGCAGCATATCGCTGATAGTATTTTTCAAATCCGGGATAGCCTTTTTAGAGTGAGGTATCCCAATGCTCTTGTTTTTAATGATGCGCTTACTGCAGACGAGCTGAAAAATATGGAATTCAATCTTAGGGTTGATGTTTTTCAGTATATAGATGATTTTGGTCAGATCAGGGAACAAACACGCCAAACTATTTCCCGTGCGTTAAATGGGTCACCTGTACCGATCAGCATTGGAGATCAGCATGTTCAGGCTATTCGAGATTCAGTAAGACAGTATTTGGTCATTGATCCTATCGAAGGAACATTTTTACGCACCATCCCCAAGCCAAAAATTACTCAGCTTCACCGGAGAGAGGCTTCTGAAGAGAACCAGCAAGAAAGAGTTGAAAAGGTAAAAGTTTATCTCGATGGAGAAGATAAAAAGCAGGATGTATTTTCAGATCTCTATAAAGAATATCGGGATGTTAATATTCCATTAAATGAAAGGATCCATCCCCAGACCCTGGATTCTATGCTCCGGGTAGAATTACACAAACTTTCTATATTCAGTGATTATGAATACAAGGTCACATCATCAAAAAGAGACTCATTAATTTTCAGGAGGGCTTCAGAAAAAACATTGTTTCTTCCTGATAACAGTTACCAAACACCACTATTTCCAAAAGACATGATTCGTGATCCGGGAATTATGACGGTTACTTTTCCCAATAAAGACCGCATGATACTTTCCCATCTGACGGCAATGATGGGCTTATCCGGAGGCTTGTTGGTAGTTCTTGTTTTCTGCTTCGGATACACGCTCCATATGATCCTGAGGCAAAAAAAGATTTCCGAGATGAAGACCGATTTTATTAATAACATGACGCATGAATTCAAGACTCCGGTATCCACGATTATGATCGCAAGCGACGCCCTGAGAGATCCTGAGATTAGCTCGGATAAAGGACGGATCGAGCGGTTAGCAAGCATTATTTATGATGAAAATGCCCGGCTGGGTAGTCATATTGAGCGAGTGCTAAACATCGCAAAGATTGACAATAGCGACTTGAAACTAGAGCATAAAGAGGTAGAAATTAATGATCTGTTAACCGCCATAGTAGACAGCATGGCTCTGCAGCTCCAAAAGAGAAGCGCCTCTGTCGAGTTAGAGCTCAATGCTGAACACTCAGTGGTAATGGGTGATGAACTTCATCTCTCTAACGTGATATTTAATCTTCTGGATAATGCCAATAAGTACAGTCCCGGGCAGCCACAGATAAAAGTTTGTACTTTTAATACGGCAAAGAATCTCATGATAACGGTATCGGATAAAGGAATGGGCATGAGTCGCGATCAGCTAAGTAAAATATTCGATCAGTTTTATCGTATATCTACAGGGAATATTCATGATGTTAAAGGATTTGGTCTGGGCTTAAGCTATGTAAGTAATATTATTAAAAGACTCCATGGAACGATCAGCGTTAATAGTGAAAAAGGTAAAGGCTCAATATTTGAGATCAGCTTGCCCTTGAAGCGTCCTGAGAACTAAAGTCTGCGGGGCTTTTTCCTGCAAAATACCAGAGGGTGAACGATAGTATAGCATAGCAATCATAAAAGAATACATACGAATGAAAAAAATTTTGCTTGCAGAAGACGATCCTAATCTAGGGATGCTTTTACAGGATTATCTTCAGCTAAAAGGAAAGTTTGAAGTGGTTTTGTGCCGCGATGGAGAAGAAGCATTGAGGGCCTTTACAAAGGATCAGTTCGATGTATGTATCCTTGATGTGATGATGCCGAAAAAGGATGGTTTCACACTGGGTAAGGAAATTCGTAAGATCAACGGACAGATACCGATTATCTTTGCAACAGCAAAAGCCATGATGGAGGATAAATCCGAAGCGTACAATCTGGGTGGCGATGATTATATCACAAACCCTTTTCGGATAGAGGAATTATTGTTAAGGATTAACGCTGTTCTTAAAAGAGCGGGTGACAAGGACAAAGCCGATACAACAGCATTACCTACAAAATTTGATATCGGTACCTACCAGTTTGATTATACCGCCCAGCTGATCGTTACTGGCAATAAACAACAAAAGGTGTCTACAAAAGAGGCCGAGCTGCTGCGTTTATTATGCCTTAAAAAAAACGAGGTTTTAACCAG
>CAZFQV010000137.1:0-6450 GCA_964521175.1 uncultured Sphingobacterium sp. | reverse complement strand
GTTTACTGTTTCAAGATAATGGGGTGGAATCAGACAATCTGAATCAAAGACAATAAAATAATCGCCTTTAGCATGCTTAAAGCCGAAATTCCTGGCGAAACCCTGACCTTCATTCGCCTTAAAGAAATACCTTATATTGAGGCGATTGGCATAGCGGTCGACAATGTCCTTCGCATCGTCCACCGAACCGTCTTCAATGACCAGCACTTCAAACTGCGGGTAGGTTTGCTTCGTCAGGCTGTCCAACAGCTCATCGATCTCCCGGGGACGATTATATAAGGGAACAATGATAGAAAAAAACATGCTTAAATGATAATATGGCTTTGCCTTTGGCTGATTAGCTAATTTCAATCAGTGTCACAGACAAATTTAGGATTATTAAAATTCTATCTACTAGCCATTTGAGCGATCATGGTTCCGATTAAACAGTCTTTTCGATTTGGTATGAGTTCCTCTCCGGGGAGTTACGGGATACTAACTCGGCAATAAAACCGGTCAAAAACAACTGAAAACCCACAATAATTGCCACTAAAGCGATGTAAAACAAGGGCTGGTCTACTACCTCCCGGGTATACCTAATGTGCTTAGCTATAGCGTACAGTTTCTCACCAATAATCCATAAAGCACTAACTGTTCCGGCCAGAAAAAATAAAGCGCCTATCGTACCGAAAAAGTGCATCGGACGTTTGGCGAATTTTCCTACGAAAAAGATCGATAGAAGATCCAAAAAGCCGTTAATAAAACGGCTAAAGCCGAATTTTGTTTTACCATACTGACGGGGGCGGTGCTCTACAACCTGTTCCGTGATTTTTGTGAAGCCAGCCCATTTCGCGATGACCGGTATATAGCGATGCATTTCACCATACACTTCAATACTTTTCACCACTTCCTTACGGTAAGACTTCAATCCACAATTAAAATCGTGGAGATTGTGAATGCCCGACATCCAACGGGTTGCCCCGTTAAACAGTTTGGTTGGAATCGTCTTACTTAAAGGATCGTGCCGTTTACGTTTCCACCCCGACACCAGGTCAAAACCTTCTTCCTTGATCTTCCGGTAAAGCTCAGGGATTTCATCCGGGCTATCCTGTAAATCCGCATCCATGGTAATCACTACATCTCCCTGACTAGCCTCAAAACCAACATTAAGCGCTGCAGACTTTCCATAGTTCCTGCGGAACTTTATCCCGACGATGGCAGGAATACTTGCTTTCAGATTCTCAATAGTCTCCCATGAGCCGTCACTACTACCGTCATCTATTAATATAAGCTCATAGCTGAATCCATGAGTATCCATTACCCGACTGATCCAGCTGCTGAGTTCGGGCAGAGATTCTACCTCATTATATAATGGGACGACTAAGGAAATATCCATTTACAGGTATTGGTGGTTGGTTTAAGAGGATAGAATCCAGACCCGTGAGCATAGGCTCTCCTCAGGGTCTTTGATTGGTAACTTACAGTTAAATTATTCCTGGTCATTAACTGGAGCAAATACGGGCAATTCTTTTTTAAATATTGCTGCGAAAATAAGCGACATCACAAATTCAATGATCACTGCTATACCCAGGTTTCTGAAGAGATCTTTCGCTCCCGGGTCATACTGTGATCGCATACTTTCCACCTGCTTACCTACCGCTTCATCGATCTGCTCCTGCTGCATGCCCATGTTTTCGAAAGTTCTTGACATTCCCTGTTCAACAAAGCCCGAGATCTTCTCAAATGCATTCGGCTCAATCAACTTATAAAACAGCAGATTAAAGACCGCATAGAACAAGCCGGCCACGAAAGACATCAGGAAAATTCCTTTTAGGGCTTCCCTAAAGCTCCAATAGCCGCCAATCTTTTTCCTTAGATCAATGGTAAAAAGAATATATATCACGAGAGTGAGGACGAGCGTCCCAAGTCCGTAACCCATCGATCCCAGCATTGAGGGGAACATATAGTAGGTCACCATTGCGATTACTGCCGACAGCACGCCGATGATTAAGCCATTGTTTAAAGCAGCTTTGTTCAGGTTTTGTAATGAGTCTTCCATTTCTTGGGATTTAATTTCAGTTTATTGTTGATTATAGGATATTAAGAGGCGGTATATTGCCGAATCAAAATCGGGTTCGGGGCTGTTTTTTACAAAATCATCAAACTCACTGTCATCAGGATTCGGATCTCTAAAAAAGCCCATTATTGGATAAAAAAGTTCCTTCATCTCCGAATCTTCAGAAATATTGCGACTTACCCGGGCCAGCTCTTCGAGGCTGCTATCTACCAGGATTTGGTTGGCGATCACGTCTTCATAGATTCGATGTTCATCCTGGAACTCATCTTCATCAACCAGCAAAAACTCACTTAAAAAATCTGCCAGTTCAGGCTCAATATCTTCATTTTCACATTCTTTCAAATATAATAATACGTTCAGTAGTTCGGTCCCGCGATCCAGTGTCTGCTCTTCGATAGATTCCCATTCTAATGAGCCGAGATAGTCATTCTCCAGTTTACTAACATCTTCATTAAAAAAATTGATCAACAGGAGATCAAAGAAAATTTCCCTGAGCGGCTCAAAGGCAGGCACATTATCAAATTCGGCATCAAGGGCCTTTACCTTCTCCAGATACTCACCATTACTATCAAATATTCTGATAAGGTTTTCAGAAAATAAGGCGCCGTCGGTTTTAGTTTTATGGGCAGCAGAAAACTGACTCAAAGCTTCCAACATCGCACTCTTTACATTTGTATCCATAGTATTTATTAGTAAGTGACGTATTGTGTATTGTTATACACCAGGCTGATCTTTCCGCAAAAACTCTCTCCTAAAAACGGAGAGTTCTTCGATTTGGACAGATTCGTAGTTTCATCATATTGCCATTCTCCTGCCGGATCAAACAGAATAAAGTTAGCGGAATTTCCTTCTTCGCAGCAAGGAATTGGCAATCCGAGTATTTTTCTCGGGTTGAAAGCCATCTTTTCAACAATCAGTTCGGGTGTTAAACCAGCTTTCAAAGCCAGAGCCAGAGCAGTCTGTAAGCCAATAATACCAAATGCCGCGATCTCAAATTCCACGTTTTTAAATTCTACCTCATGCGGGGTATGCTGTGAGACTATGGCGTCAATGGTGCCGTCTTTAAGTCCGGCGATCAATGCCTTTCGGTCCGTTTTGGTGCGCAAAGGCGGTTTCACCTTATAATTACTGTCAAAGCCCTCCAATACATCTTCGGTCAGAACAAGCGCATGTGCCGCAACGTCACAGCTGACTTTCAGGCCTGATTTCTTCGCTTTTCTGATCAGATCCACACTTTTCTTAGTGCTCAGGGTACTAAAATGGATCCTTGAATCATTATAAGCGGCAAGGTAGAGATCGCGGGATACCATCAGTTCTTCGGCCAGTGAAGGGTTGCCCTTCATCCCGAGAAAGGTACTCATTACGCCTTCGTTCATCTTGGCTTTCGCCGCAATATCCTGGTCCTCAGCATGCGACAAGATTAACCCTCCAAAGGAGCGGGTGTACAACAAAGCTCTGCTCATTAATCCCGCATCGCTCAAAGGCTTTTTCCCGTCGGTAAATGCGACGACTCCAGATTGCTTCATGTCGTACATCTCTGCAAGTTCTTTTCCCTCACAGTTCAAGCTAATGCAGCCAAAAGGATAAATATCCACCAGGTTATTCTTCGCCCGGTTTAACAGGTAAGAGACCTCTGCTTTAGAGTGAATAGGGGGATAGGTATTAGGCATCAGGGCAAGCCCGGTAAAGCCCCCTGCGGCGGCCGCGGCAGAACCTGTTTTGATATCTTCCTTTGTTTCAAAGCCCGGATCCCCGAAATTTACATTCAGGTCAAAGAAGCCCGGAGAAAGATATTTTCCTTTTGCGTTGATCACTTCCGTATTCTTATCAGTAAGGCTGATCTTACCTCCTATTTTGGCGATTCTGCCGTCAATCACTAAAACATCCGATACTTTACCGTTAAGTTTACTGTGAGGATCGAGTATTGTGGCAGACTGAATTAATAAGTTCTTCAATGATTTACAGATTAATTAAAGGTTTATTATAAAAGCGTATAAGCATTATCTCAGCAGCTAAGAATAACAGGGAAAGTACAATACACAATTTCCAAAGGGAAGTGCCGCGATCAATCGATTGAATTTCACCTTCGATTGAACCTCTTTCCGAATTTATTATGTCAACGTTCCTGCCTGCAAATTTAGACTTTATTTCTGCGTCTGTGGCATAGGTCAGATCGGATTCAGAGCCGGTGTCATTAAAAGAAACCAGCGCAAGCAGGCTGTCATTTTTCAATAGCTGGTAGTTTCCGGCCTGTTTGATCTGGTCGGCAATATACAATTGCGAGGTATTACCATTCTGCCTTAAGTCTGGGATGGCCTCAAAGTCATCCTGCTTCAATTTCAAAATCTGATCTGCGCGCAGGCTTAATTTTGGCAACTCTATCACCTGATCCCTATTCAGTTTGTAAAAAAGATCCTGGTCGCGCAGAGATGAGAGGGCAATCTGATACATAATGGGTACAAAAAGGGAATGTCTCGCAAAATTACTCGTTTCTGCACGTAATGGTGTCGCAGATAAATAAATTTTTCCACTACCCAGCAGGTATTCACTTAAAAAGCTGGTTTGTCCGGGGAAAGAGAGTATCTCCTGCCGGCTGGTATTATTTAAGCTACTATACCGAATGAATTTTTTAACCACAGGAAGGTCCATCTTTTGAGGGATACGTTCAAAAACTCCCTTAAAAAGTGGATGCTGTAAATTGATGGCTGTAACCTTAGTCTCTGCGTCGACGACCTCTATAGGAACATCCGTATATAAAGAACGCAAAAGATTGATCAGGGAAGTTTGATCTTTATTTAAAGCCGGAAATAACATCACACTCCCGCCACGCTCAACATATGACTTCAGCAGGTCGATCAGACCCGCACTGATCTGGTTTGGTTCATTCAGAATAATTAAGGGATAGCTATTCAGTTGCGAATAATTTATCCTTCCGGATGAAACATTGACCACTTTAAAAAACTCATCGGAGCGAAAGACCGAATTCAGGTATTCATTCTCTCCGCTGTCGTTGATTATCAGGATCGGTAGAGACTCGCGGACATTAAAACTAAAATAAAACTCATCGTCAAACACCACCGGAAAATCCGTAATAACTATTTCTCCTTCTTGCCAGCCTGCAGTCAGGCCACTAAATGAAAGCGTGTCGATTGAGGAGGCCCTGGCAGCAATGTTTATATTGCCCAGAGCCTTTTGTCTTTTATTAATATTTACGCGTACAGGGATGCTTCTCGCTTCCTGGTCTGAATTATTCCGCAATTTGATGATCAGTTTCTCAGCATCCCCGGGCCTATGAATGGCTGATGCAAACCAAACGGAGTCTATGGAAATGTTTGACTGCAAATGAGCTTTCAGCCTGACCAGGCGGACATGGACTGAGCTATCTGGCTTCACAACAGTTTGTGGAAGGATATTCTGTTGAAAATCGGATATGATATAAATTGTTTTTCTGGCGTTAGGCTCTCCGGTAAATGCCTCCTGCTGGCGTGCAATAATCTGATTGAAATTCCTTTGCGCCGCACCGATAGGGATTTCCTCTACTGTATTCAGAAACTCCTCGCTATTTATCAGCCGTTGACTCCTTCCTTCAAAGTCATTCGTAAGCAACTGAAACCTGTCATTCAGACTATACGCCGACGCGATCTCTTTTGCTCTCCTCTTCGCTTCGTCAAGCAGAGTTCCGTCCTGATTTACCGCCTCCATGCTGAACGAATTATCGACAAATACGCTTATCGCCTGATCTCGAGCGAGGTTTTCCTCCCTGGCGTCAGGAATATAAGGCCTGGCAAAAGCAAATACCATGAAGCTGATGGCTAATATGCGACAAGCTAAAATAAGTTTGTTTTTTAGATGTTGACTCGAAGAAGTCTGTATCTCTACAGCCTTTAAAAAGCGCACATTACTGAAATAAACTTTCTTAAACTTCCGGAAATTAAAAAGATGGATAATGACAGGTATGATAATTGTCAGGAGGGCAAATAAAAATCCGGGTGACAGAAACCTCATTAAGTATCAAAATTACAAATAAATTATGTTTTTATCAATACAGTAAAGTGGGACTCTTTGCTTGTAAATTGCCGGTTTTAGCTGCTTGTCTCATCGTCTGAATTCTAAAGGCAATAAAACCTCGCTGCCATACCTCTATGTATTTTTTATTTCAACATCCTATCCGTATATTTGCCCTGCCTCCCAAGCTTTTGGGCCAAAGATTATGAACAGACAATTCACACATGACGTACATTTTCATCATCGCTTTGCGGCGATGGATAAATAATTACGTTTCTACGTGAAACTGCTACATAATATATTTTTTGGTCTGATTAAACTATAAACATCGAAAACTCCTAAAATAGCTATCCAGAAATCTGGAACATTAAACGAAAAATCAGTAGAAC
>CAZFQV010000136.1:0-6459 GCA_964521175.1 uncultured Sphingobacterium sp. | reverse complement strand
CCGGTGGAAAAAGATGGACGGGACGGTGGTTAGGGAATTAACTTCTCAACCGCTAAACGGGCAACTGCTCTGGCCGGGTGCGACTGTTGACGGAAACGGAAAGCCTACCGCATGGCCGGGATGGAATCTGGTTAATGGCGAATGGGTACAGGTAGCAGACGGCCTGCGGCCGCAAATGAAATTATATATAAGCGTCAACCCTGAAACGGAGATCGTGGTTAATTATCCTCCCGCAACTCCGTTCTGCTCAGCTAATCCCAACCGGCCTCCGGTAGCAGTACCGGATAACTATTTTACAAGTAGGGGGGCAACATTCAACGTTCCTGCTGCAGGTGTACTTGCCAATGATACTGATGCCGATGGCAATTCATTGACGGCCATTAAAGTAACTGATCCATCCAACGGAACCTTGACCTTTAATGCTAACGGATCTTTTACATATAAGCATAATGGTGGAAGTTCCACCTCTGACAGCTTTACCTATAAAGTTAATGACGGCCGGGTTGATGGAAACACAACTACCGTTACAATTGTGATTAATGCCATCAACTTACCGCCTGTAGTATTAGATATTCCTAAGACTGGTACCGGGTTTACGCCGATTACTTTTATACCCGGAAACTTTATAGAGAAATTCACAGATCCGGAAGGAAGCCCCTTGGTAAAAATCAGGATTCCGCAACTTCCAACGTCGGGAGTATTAAAGCTAAATGGTACACCGGTAATTGCAGGCCAGGAAATCCCTGTAGGTGATCTGGGTGGTTTAAGCTATGAGTCGCCGGTAAATTGGTCCGGGACAATTCCGTTCCCTTGGGAAGGCTCAGACGGAGTATCCTATTCTCCACCAGCCAACGTGATCATTACGATCGTATTGGGAGGGGACCCAACGGCAAAAATTGGATTGGCGAAGCGACTACTTTCTGCCGTACCTGGTTTGAATGGCACTTATGATATAAAGTATGTATTTACAATAATTAATTATGGCGCAAATACGTTAGAAAGGGTTAGTCTCCGCGATAATCTGACTCAGGTGTTCGGTGGTGCCGTAGTAGAGGTCAAAAGTATTGCTGCAGATGGCGATCTCGTAGCGAATACTTTTTTCAATGGTCTCAGTACAACAGAACTGTTAGAAAATACAAGTAAGCTTACAGGGGGCGATACCGCTAAAGTTGAGCTGTTTATTACCGTCAAACCCGGCTTGAACGGAGGAACTTTTCTAAACACCGCCACCGCTGAGGCTATTTCATCTTTGAACGGCATAAAGGTGAGTGATATTTCCACGAACGGCATTAAACCGGATCCGCTGACCGCAAATGATGTCAGTTCATCTGAGAAGACGCCGGTTCAGCTTGATGCCATGCCGACCTTTGTTCCAAAAGGTTTCTCGCCTAATGGAGATGGCCAGAACGACTTGTTTGTGATTCAAAATGCCGATGGCAAACATATTTCCTTCGAAGTTTATAATCGCTGGGGAAACCGGGTACACAGGTCTGTTGATTATCAGAATGACTGGGGCGGGCAAGTGACTGAAGGGTTCTTTATCGGTCGTGACGTTCCGGATGGCACCTATTACTATATTATAATAATTGACAGGAAAGATAAATACTCGGGTTTTATTACCATAAACAGGTAAGCAAGTCCAGGATATAGAGACCATGATAAATAAGAAGATCAGGAGGATAATTGTAATTGCAGTTCTTATATTGCAAGCCGGTAGCGTATCCGCGCAGCAGAATGCTTTGTTTTCGCAATATATGTTCAATACATTAGCTATTAATCCTGCGTATGCCGGAAGCCGGAATGTTGTAGCAGCATCTGCTTTATACAGAAACCAATGGGTGGGCATGGATGGTGCTCCTAAAACTGGAACGTTTACGGTAGATGCGCCTTTTGCAAATGAGCATGTTGGTTTAGGGGTGCAGTTATTGAGCGATAAGATTGGAATTACAACGACCAATGGCGCGATTTTGAGTGCGGCTTTCCGCATTCCGATGACTTCTGCCAGCCTGGCATTTGGCCTGGAGGGCAGCGTGTCAGGATACCGGGCCAATTTTACGGATGTAGAACTTGACCCTTCCGGTCCGATCGGAGATCCGGGTTTTAACGATAACGTAAGGAAAACACTTTACAATTTCGGCTCAGGCGTCTATTATAATTCCGAAAGGTTTTATGCAGGTCTTTCTGTTAAGGACATTATGCAAAATCGGCTTAACAACAATGATCTAACTAATAATAGCGACGTTACCGCCAGACAGTCTGCCCATGCCTATTTAGCTGCGGGTTATGTTTTTCCTTTGGGTTTTGATTTCGATCTCAAGACTTCCGCTCTGTTGAAAGGGGTGAGGGGAGCTCCTATCCAGGCCGATTTGAATGCAACGCTATGGATTAAAAAAGTGATCGCCATTGGTGCGGAGTACAGATCAAATGCGGATGTGTCTGCGCTGATGGAGTTGAAAATTACGCCGCAAGTGCGTATTGGCTATGCTTATGATAAAAGTATTACCAACTTAAGAAATTATAATTCAGGGAGCCATGAAATCATGCTCCGATACGAATTTTCATTTGATCGGGATAAAATATTATCACCTAGATATTTTTAATAGAAGGATAAGAAATGCTGATTAGGAATATATTTGTAACGCTATTGGTCTTTATCCTGTCGGGAGTAGCACATACTGTTCTGGGGCAGCCGGAAGACAATGGCCCGCTCCTAAGAAAAGCAGTAATAGAATACCAGTCGCTTCGTTTTACTAATGCTATTAAAGAACTCAAAAAAGTTTTGGATAAAGATCCGGAAAACGTACGCGCTCAGGAGATGATGGCGGGGAGTAATCGGAACATAAAAAATTATGATGAGGCGCTTTATTGGTATGGGGAGCTCTGCAAACTGAATACTATTAAGCCTGAATGGACACTTTATTATGCTGAAGCTCTCGCAAATAAAAAAAGATATGAGGAGTCGGAACAGTGGTACCGTAAGTTCCTCAGTATGAAACCCAATGATCGCCGTGCCAAGGCCTTCAGCAAAGCTGATCTGAACGCACTAATGAGTAAAGCGGGCGAATATGAGGTTATTTACTCCAGTATTAATACAGACGCCTCTGAGTATTCTCCTATGTATTATAGAGACGGGTTACTTTTTGTAAGTAATCGTCAGCAAACGAGTAGATTTATTTTTCAATGGGATAGAACTTCTTATTCGGATTTATATGTGATTGATGACCTGTCGAACATAACAGCATCTCATCCCGATAGCTTAGGATCTTCGCAGTATAAGACCACCAAATATGTGGCCTCTCAGCATGACGGATCATCTTTCTTGTCGGTTTTTGGATCTCCCGAGGCAAATAAAGGTAATTCTGAAGAGCCATATCTTCTTAGAGGTAAGGTAAAGTCTAATTTTCATGAAGGTCCGGCCGTGCTTCTACCTGAAGGGAGTTTAATGTTCACCAGAAATAATTATGCGCAGGGTAAGGCCAGAAGAAGCCGAAACGGTATCAATAAATTAAAACTCTATACCGCCAGCGGTACTGGGTGGAATAAGATAACCAGCTTTCCTTATAATAATGATGAATATTCAACGGGCCATCCGGCTATTTCCACAGATGGTAAAATACTCGTCTTTGCTTCTGATATGCCGAGAGGCTTTGGCGGTACTGACCTGTATTATAGTGTACGGACAGGTGAGGGGAAAGAATGGGGACGGCCGGTAAATCTTGGCCCTAAGATCAATACCGAAGGAAATGAGCAGTTTCCTTATCTTGACAACGGCGGTAAATTATATTTCTCTTCCACCGGGCATCCCGGCTTCGGTGGCCTCGATATTTTTGAGGTGGTTCTGAAAGAGATGAAGGCGGTGAGTCCTGTCCGAAATATGGGGCCGGATATCAATTCATCTTCTGATGATTTTGGAATTATAACGGATGATACAGGCAAAACGGGATTCTTTAGCTCGAACAGAAGAGGCAATGACGATATTTACCAGTTTAATAAGACGGCTTATACAGTCACTTTAAAAGGGAAAGTTGTAGATATCGCTAATAATCGTCCTCTTGTTGGAGCAACCGTTGTACTCAGCCATAACGGTATTCTTGATACGCTGCCAGTCAACTCAGAAGGCGAGTTCACTAAGGCATTAGTTAAAGAGATGGACTATGAGCTCGATGGAAGCTGGCTGTCTTATGTGAACCGTCGCGAATTCGTGACCAGCACCGGCATATCTACTGACTCAACGATTAATGTAATTCTGAGATTAAAGAAAAACGAAAACCCTCAACAGTGGGTACTGGATAATTGTGAGTCGCTCAAGAAAACGTTCTCCCTTCAGAATATCTATTATGATCTGGACAAGGATGAGATAAGGCCGGACGCCTGGCCTGTACTGGATGATATTGCAGCAACGATGATCAGGCACCCCGAGATTAGAATTATCACAGCCAGCCATACAGATAGTCGGGCGACTGATAGTTACAATCGCGACCTGTCTCTTAGAAGAGGTGAGGCAGCTAAGGCTTATCTGGTATCAATGGGTATTGATGGGAACAGAATTGAAGTAAAATATTATGGAAAGAGCAGACTCTTAAATGCTTGTACGGATGGTGTCGTCTGTCCTGAATCAGAACAACAGGTAAACCGCAGAACGGAGTTTGAGGTGATTATTAACGGGGTTAATTTAACGCAGATTAACTGTCGTTAAAAAAATAAAAAATACTTTAAATAAACAAGGGGACTAACTATGTTATTAATTTTAATTTTGAAACCATACCTTTTAAGGTAATAGATAAACGTCATGAAAAAAATATTCGCAATATCCGTACTCACATTGATGATCGCAGTTTCCTCGTGCGAAAAGACTGACCCTGCCGGTCCCGAAACAGTCGGCAGCCTTAGCGATTTGAAAGTTCCTGCCGGGTTTGCATGGGAGAGCTCCAGGGATGTTAATTTCGAAATCAAGATTACCGATAGTCGTTTCAAGGATCAGATATATGTAGTTTCCATCTATGATGCCGATCCTGCACAAAATGGGAGGGTTTTGGCAAAAGGTGCTGCTTCAATGAGTGCTCCTTTTTTGAGTAAGGTATATGTCGCCAATACTATTGCTGAGGTTTTTGTTGAGAAAATTGCGCCGGATAATACGAAGACAATACAAAAGGTTGCGGTTACCAGTGGCAGACTCAGTGTGCAGATGAGTGCACCCATAACGAACGCGGTAGCTAAGCTGGCTTCGGATGGTCGAATTTCAGCTATAGATGATGGACCTGATTGTAGTACTGGCTGTACTCAGACAATTACCAGTAATAATACCAACCTTAACGTAAGCAAAGATGAAGTGGTTTGTATCACGGGGAATAATATTACAGTTGGTTTTAATGTAAACGGGGGCACGGTAAGGATTTGCGGAACCAATGTCACCGTACAAAACGCTGCCTTTAACAACAAGTCTACTCTGATCATTGCCAAGGGTGCAAAGGTGACCTTCGCCAACCTTAACTTGAATGGCAAAGACGTTGAGGTTTATAACTATGGAGAAGTTACCGTGAACGGTTCGGTAGCGCCAATGGGAACTTTCGTCAATGAAAACAAATTCACGAGCACTGGCGACTTTGACGTCAACTCGGTAGGGAAATTCACCAATAATGGCGTCCTCAATGTAGGTTCTACGTTTAATCTAAACGCTGGCTCAACCGCGATTAATAACGGTTCTATTGTTACTGCTCAACATTTCCAGCTGAACAAAGACACAGAGTTTACCAATAACTGTTTTCTTTGGGTTAAAGGGAATTACGACCACAACAATGAATCAACTATGAAAAACTATAATTTGATTAAGGTTGATAAGACTACTCAGGTAAACGGAAAAAAAGGAGAGCTCGCATTATATAGCGGAGCCATGCTTTCTACTAAAGATATCATCATCAATAATGTGATTAAAGGATATGGCGGTACATCGCTGGTGAAGGTAAGCGGCTCAACAACAATAAACAGTGGTACATTAGACGGTGCTCTTGACTTTTGTGATGCCAATGGTATCGAAACGAATAATAATGCTAAATTCATAAATGGGGCTAAACAGGCCTGCGACCTATATATCGCGGTTACAAATTGTAATACTGAAGGCAATGGTACAGCGCCTGTAACCGATACTGATGGTGATGGTATCAATGATACGCTAGATGAATACCCCGGTGATCCTACAAAAGCATTTAATAACTACTATCCGGGTGAGGGGAAAGGTGCAACCGTAGCATTCGAGGATCAGTGGCCGTTGAAAGGTGATTATGACATGAATGATGTGGTATTGTCTTATGACTTTAAGATCGTCACCAACGCAACGAATGAGGTAGTGGAGGTAATAGGCAATTATTCACTTGAAGCAACTGGCGGTGTTTATGATAATGGCTTTGGTATTGAGTTCCCTATACCGCGCTCCAGCGTGACGGGTCATACAGGTGGCACCCT
>CAZFQV010000135.1:0-6479 GCA_964521175.1 uncultured Sphingobacterium sp. | reverse complement strand
AATACGACAGAGGATAAATTATTTAAGAAAGAATCGCTTCATGACTTCCGGAACGGGATACAGCATAATATTCCGGTGAGCCTTTCATTGAATGCTTTGAAATTTTTGCAGATTAATACGGGCCTGCAATACAATGAAAGATGGTACCTGCAATCTATAAGAAAGCGCCTGGTTCCCGTTGCTTCGGGCTTCACCCAGGTAACAGATACTGTTCAGGGTTTTAACCGGGTATATGATTACAGCTTTAATTCGGGTGTCTCTACAAAAGTATATGGCATGTTTAATTTCAAAAAGGGTAAGCTCATGGCTCTAAGACATATTGTTACCCCTTCTGTTGGATTTAACTCCCGTCCGGATTTTGGAACAGACCGCTACGGGTATTACCGGAATCTTCAAGGCGATACCTCGAGAGTCCCGATGCGATATTCCATTTATCAAAACTCACTTTTTGGAGCGCCATCCACGGGTAAGGTCGCTGGCATCGGCTTCAGCCTCGATAATAATATTGAAGCGAAAGTTCGCTCTACAACAGATTCACTTAAAAATTCTGTCAATATCCCAATCCTTCAAAGTCTTACCTTCTCTGGTAACTATAATTTTGCCGCGGAGGATTTCAAGCTTTCGACGATCGGCTTTTCAGGAAGAACAGCCCTGTTTAAACAAAAACTGGGTATCAATTTTTATGGCACCCTGGATCCCTATAAACTGGACGATAAGGGAAACCGTATAGACAAATTCACGATTAGCAGCGGCAAAATTGCAAGACTAACTAGTTTGGGTCTGTCCACTGATTTTAGCCTTAATTCAGCCTCTGCAAAGAATAGAAATGCGAACTTAGACGATATTAATTCCAACAAACAGAATTTAAGTCCTGAGCAGCAGCGTGAACTGGACGCCATTAACCGGAATCCGAACGCCTTTGTAGATTTTAATATCCCATGGAATGTAAGTGCTTCTTATAGCTTCAATTATTCAAAAAATGGATTTATTTCCTCCGTTTCCAATACGTTAAATTTCTACGGTGATTTTAACGTGACACCCAAATGGAAGGTTCAATATACTTCGGGATATGATTTCCAGTTGAATAAACTAAGCATAACCCAGTTTTCAATATACCGCGACCTGCACTGCTGGGATCTGTCGTTCCGGTGGTCGCCTATTGGTACTTACAAATTCTACAGTGTGGATCTAAGAGTTAAGGCGTCGATTTTACAAGATCTGAAATTGAGCAAAAGGCGCGATTTTTATAACAACTTCTAAGTATGCTAACTGAAATAATAACCATCGGTGACGAGATACTCATCGGACAAATTGTTGATACAAATTCTGCATGGATTGCACAACGACTGGGCCTTTCGGGTATCAAGGTAAAGCAAATCACCTCGGTTTCTGATGAACGCCAACATATACTTAACGCTTTAAAGGAGGCTGCGCTGCGTGCAGATGTAATTTTAATAACTGGGGGGCTGGGACCGACCAAAGATGATATCACAAAAAAAACGCTGGCAGAATATTTCAATGTTGGCATCCATACCGATGAAGGTGCTCTTGAGAATGTAAAAGCCATCTTCTCCAGATATACCTCTCCAATGCTTGAGTCTAACTTGAAACAAGCTGAGGTACTCGATAATTGCACCACCCTCATCAATCAAAATGGCACCGCGCCCGGCATGTGGATAGAACATGAGGGCAAAATCTACGTTTCGATGCCAGGAGTACCCTTTGAGATGATGTATATGATGGATCAATTGGTCATTCCAAAATTAAAGGAAAGGTTCAGTCTTCCGGCAATTATTCATCATACAATTTTGACAGCAGGTTTGGGGGAATCCATCCTGGCTGATAGGATTTCGATGGTAGAAGATGCATTACCTGATTATATTACGCTTGCATACCTACCAAGGCTGGGTCTTGTGAGGCTCAGACTAAGCGGTACAGGGTCTGACCATACGGCACTAAGGAAGGAGATCGCCAGGCATGCCAAAAAAATAGTGACACTCGTCGAAGAATTTGTCATCGTCGAAGAAGATATATCGTTGGAAAAGGCTCTTCTGGATTTTATGCACTCGCGAAACCTAAGCTTATCAGTAGCTGAGAGCTGTACGGGCGGATATATCTCGCATCTCATTACCAGCCTGCCGGGAAGCAGTAAGATTTTCGCCGGTGGAGCGATCTCATACTCTAACGAACTCAAAACCAGCATGCTGGGCGTAAGTGATCTTACCCTAAAAAAATTCGGGGCTGTGAGCGAAGAGACAGCAAGAGAAATGGCCGAAGGTGCAATCAGCCACTATAAGACCGATTATTCGGTGTCAGTGAGTGGCATTGCCGGCCCGGATGGTGGCACAGACGATAAGCCTGTCGGCACGGTTTGGATAGCTGTGTGCGGCAAAACTAAAACGCTGAGTCGGAAATACCAGTTTGGAAATAAAAGAGCCCAAAATATTGAAAGAGCAGGAATTAGCGCGCTAACTATGCTTTTTAAATTACTGAAAGAAGAACAGCGATAGTCAAAAAAGTTTATTTTTGCATTGATACTACCAAATCCTAAAGAAATCTGTTATGGCTCGATACGAATTAATACTTCCAAAAATGGGGGAGAGTGTTGCAGAAGCCACTATAATTAAATGGCTTAAGCAGCCCGGTGATACTATTGAGATAGACGAACCCGTTCTTGAAATCGCCACAGACAAGGTAGACTCAGACGTACCATCGCCTGTCGCCGGAAAACTTCTGGAAATTCTTTATCAAGTGGAAGATATCGTACAAGTTGGAGCAGTAATTGCGACAATCGAAACAGAAAGCGACTCTGCTGAAGAAATTAAAATTATCTCACAGTCTGAGATGAAGGCAGAGCCGAAAGCACCCGTCAATAATGATATTGAACAAGCGGATTCTATACCCGGTACTGACCTTTTAGTTGAATCTGGTGCGAGCTCTGCAAGAGATCCTAAAAATACGGGTCGGTTTTATTCGCCATTGGTTAAAAGTATGGCAGCTGAGGAAGGCATAAGTCTCAGCGAGCTTGATAACATACAAGGCTCGGGTTCCGAGGGAAGGGTGACCAAGCAGGATATTGTGGAGTATATTAACCGACATAGTACCACCGGAGGCTTATCTAAACCCACAGTGACTGCACATAATACCAAAGTTGATCCCGGCATAGCTGCAGAAGCTGAGAAAAGCTCTAACAAGGCTTCGGTTTCAGGTGAAGACGAAATAATTGAAATGGATCGTATGCGTAAGCTTATCGCTGAACATATGGTGATGAGTAAACAAACTTCGGCTCATGTCACATCTTTTGTGGAAGCAGATGTCACTAATATCGTTAAATGGAGAGAAAGGGTAAAGGGCAGTTTCGAAAAGAGGGAAGGAGAAAAAATCACTTTCACACCCATTTTTATAGAAGCCATTGCCAAAGCGATAAAAGAACTACCCATGATCAATATTTCTGTCAGGGGTAATCAAATCATCAAGAAGAGGGACATCAACATCGGACTTGCAGCAGCTCTTCCTTCCGGAAACTTAATCGTGCCGGTGATCAAGAATGCTGACCAGCTTAATTTGATGGGATTAACTAAAGCTGTGAATGACCTCGCTATACGCGCGCGAACTTCCCGTTTAAAACCTGATGATACCTTAGGAGGCACCTTCACAGTAACCAATGTGGGTACTTTTGGTAACGTGATGGGTACACCCATCATTAACCAACCTCAGTGTGCAATCCTGGCTATTGGAGTAATCAAAAAAAAGCCAGCTGTTATTGAAACCGAATATGGCGATGTAATAGCGATCAGACATCTGATGTTCCTGTCCCTGTCTTATGATCACAGGGTTATTGATGGCTCACTGGGCGGCTCTTTTATCAGAAAAGTAGCTGACCATTTGGAAGACTGGGATATTAACCGGGAAATATAATTTTTATTGCTGTATTTTAATAGTGTCGCTAATGAAAAATGCATTACGCTTATTGTTAAGCCTTCTTATTTTACAATCTCTTTTCCTTCCGGGTTTTGCCCAACAAAAACCGCCGTATTGGGATGAAATAGAGGCCTTTAAAAAACAGGACAACCTGAATCCACCACCAAAAAATGCGATACTATTTGTAGGTAGCTCCTCATTTAGAGCGTGGAAGGACGTACAAAGCTATTTTCCTAATTACACAATTATCAATCGTGGCTTTGGTGGATCTACACTTCCAGACCTCATCCGCTACGCACCCGATATTATATTTCCATATCAACCCAGGCAGATTGTTATTTATTGCGGCGAAAATGACTTTGTTACCAAAGATATTACTGCTGAAATCGTATTTGATCGTTTTAAAACTTTATTCGGAATGATTAGGGAAGAGCTACCCAATGTTCATATCCTTTTTGTATCATTCAAACCTAGTCCCAGCAGATTGAAATATATGCCTGAAATGGTAAAGGCCAATGATATGATTAAAACGTATCTTAAAAAACATAACCAGACGGGATATGTTGACGTTTTTTCAAAGATGTTGCTCAGGGACGGTCGTCCTATACCCACCATCTTCAAGACTGATCAACTCCACATGAACGAAGGAGGATACCGCATCTGGCAGAAAGCGATAAGGCCTCATCTTAAAAGATGAGGCCCCTGAAATATTAATGATTGTTCCGGATAACTGGTCAAACGGCTTCAACTTTCAGATGCTCGAAGACTTCCTCCTTTTTTATCAGAGCCGCAGCCTGAGCTACAAATGCACCGTCATCTTCGATAATCTGTTTTTTTGCCATTAGCTCACTGACTTTCATGCCGCCAAGAACATAATTTTGACCGATAGCGAGATGCTGTTCTTTAATAAACTCGAACTTCAGTAAGTCAAACAAGCTTTTGTTGTTATAACGAATATACACTGGTAAAACATGATCATTAGTCGGCTTTAACTTCGAGTTCTGATGATACTTTTTATACTCGTAGCGATAATCGTATCTCAATGCGGTGATATCTGATAAAACGGCTGAGCCCGTCGGATGGCCACCTGCTCCTTTCCCATAAAATAATTGCTGATCGGCAAATGCTGCCTGTACTGATACAGCATTGTATTCATTCTCAACGTTATAAAGGAAATTGCTTGCCGGTATAAGAGATGGAAGCACGTACAATGCTATATTTTCATCATCTAGTTTTTTTGCAGTGGGAACGAGCTTTGTTTTAACATGGTGCTCTTTTGCGAAACTGAGATCGGAATTGGAAAAATTCTGGATACCAATATTCAGGATCTCTTCGGGCCGAACAAAAACACCATAAGCATGTGCAGCGGCAATAACCAGTTTAAATTTAGCATCATATCCACCGACATCCAGTAAAGGATCCAACTCCGCAAATCCAAGTTCCTGGGCCTGTGTTAGCGCATCTGCATAGTCGAGTCCCTCATTCGCAATTTTAGACAGTATATAGTTCGATGATCCGTTAAAAATACCTTCGACAGAATGTAGAAGCTCATTGTCATAATATTCCTCCAGATTCCTAATAATGGGAATACTGCCACAAACAGCGCCTTCGTAGAGCAGAGAACTTCCCGTCTCTTCCTGAAGAGCAACTAACTCGTCAAGATGCTCGGCAATCATCTTTTTGTTAGCTGAAACAACATTCTTCCCGCTTCTTAATGCAGAAGAAGTGATTTCAAAGGCCTGGTCAGCATCATTGATGAGCTCGACGATAGTATTAATCGCCGGGTCGCTCAGCAGATCTGATCCCTGTGTAGTGAAAAGCTCCGGATTAAGAGTCCTCGGTTTTGATGGATGTTTAATTGCAATCTTCCTGATCTCTATATTCAGGTCTTTTGTACTGATGATATCGTGTAAGCCCTGGCCAACTACTCCAAATCCAAATAAACCAATAGTAAGTTTTCTACTCATTATGCTATTCTATGCAGACTGATTACGGAGTCTGTATTTCCGGTATTATTTATAAATGTGCCGATCTCTTTCGTAAGAATTTCTGTCTCGACTAAAAAACCATCATGTCCGTAGAAGGAGTTGAGCTCTACGAATTGGGCACCAGGAATGTGTTTCGCAAGGAGTCTCTGCTCCTGGGGCGGAAACAATACATCATTAGCGATTCCGATTACTAGCGTTTTAGCCTTAATAGCATTCAGGGCATCAGGAATGGAATTACGACCGCGTCCGACATTATGACTGTCCATTGTTCTACTGAGATACCAGTAGCTATAGGCATTGAATCGATTGACCAGCTTATCACCCTGATAGTTTTGATAGGAAGAAGCTTTGAAATCTGATTTCTTTTCGTTCCCCACCTCTAGCTGTGTAATACCATAGGTTTCGTAGGCTCTGTAGGATAAAAGGGCAATACTTCTCGCAGCTTTCAAGCCTTTTTTTCCACCCTCGGGTGTATTCGCATAGAAAGTTCGGTCTGTAACAATAGCCAGCCGCTGGCTTTCATTGAAGGCGATCCCCCAGGGAGAGTGTTGTGCATTGGTAGCGACGAGA
>CAZFQV010000134.1:0-6512 GCA_964521175.1 uncultured Sphingobacterium sp. | reverse complement strand
GAAGAGCACGTGTCCTTTCATATCACTAGGATAATTCCCGTGTTCCCCTACGATTACTACTCCATCCACCGCGAGGTCCTTTCCCCCAAGCGTTACCGCTTCCCCCGCCGTCTTGAAGATCGGTATGTTTTTTTGCCGGCATATTTTCTGGCCTAGTCCGCTGCTTGCAAGTTGATGGATATACACGGATACAACCTCCACCTGCGAGTCTTTGTGTGCTCCCTGCCACCAGTATCCGTCCAATAACTTGGTTATAATCCAGTCGGCATGTGAACGCGGCGCAGCCCAAAAGGTAACAAGACAGGCAATCCGGGGCCGTGCCTGAATAGCCGGAGTTATAGCACCCGTTGAGGCACTCTTGTTCGACGCTATAATTTTGCTGACAGGAGAGGAATCTGCCTTCCGCGGCTTAACTCGGTCTGGTTTGTTTGCCATAGAGATATAGATTATTTTATTGATAAGCGGGCTATGCCGTCGTGAATTTATTTAAATCTACGCAATTAGTTAAAATTAAATCCCTGTGATTAAATAATATAGGGTTTAGTATTAGAAATTGAACCCTAATCGCATCCCCTGCACGGTGAAAATTTCAAGAATCAATCATTTAAGAACAAACCCATTATTGGATAAAATGGTCGGTTAGGGTAGATGATTTCAGTACAATTGCTGCTTTCCGGTTTTCCGTGGTTGACTAAATGGGGGTATTGGCCAGATTTAGGAGGTGCATTAATTTAAACCCGGAATATTGGTTTTTTCAATATTTCGACCTGGAGCCCGGAGAGTATTGAGTCTGCATTTGATTTTAATACTATTTTGAACAGCCCGAGAGATAGATTGTACAGTTGATTTCAACACAAACAGGCAATGCTCCGTATCGTTAACACCGTGCATTGCCTGTTGTCTATAATTTAAAGCTCCTTAATAGAGATATTCCGAAACCAAACTTCATTGCCATGATCCTGTAGTGCAATTTTCCCTCTTTTATAGGTGCCGAACCCTGGCCAGGTTTTGAATTTACTATCGGCGATCAACTGTTTCCATTGATCATCCCACATGGTTGTGGAGATAATGT
This sequence comes from uncultured Sphingobacterium sp., assembly GCA_964521175.1. Classification (GTDB taxonomy): domain Bacteria; phylum Bacteroidota; class Bacteroidia; order Sphingobacteriales; family Sphingobacteriaceae; genus Daejeonella. The sequence continues at coordinate 5,440 of CAZFQV010000134.1, read as the reverse complement.
GTTCACCGTTCTGGATAAAGTCCAGTTTGGCCTGATTCACAATAATTTCCGCGGTATTCCATTCGCCTACGGGCTTTGCATTTTCGGTTTTGCTTTCGATAAGGTCATACAAATCACCTGCACGGTGTTTGATGATCTTGCCGTCAGGATGGCCATCGTTATCTACGATCTGCATTTCAGGGCCGGTGCTATAGGTAGCATCGAACTTTGACGGATCTTCATGCACATTGAAAATAATTCCGCTATTTCCGTTCTTCGAAATCTTCCATTCGAGTTTCAGGTGATAGTTCTCAAATTCCTGATCGCTGACGAGATCGCCGCCTTCACCGTCCGTTTTATGGTCTGCATCGAGGAATAAAACTCCATCAATTACCTTCCAGTTGGTGCCGGCTGTGCTTTTGCCGTAAGAATGCCAGCCCTTGGTGGTTTGGCCATCGAAGAGCTTGTGCCATCCCTGCCCGGAAGAATCATTCATTTTCTTTTCGCCTGATCCGCAGGCTGCCATAAGAATAGCAGCAAAAGTTGCGAGTATCGAATATCTCATCAACTAAGGCTATTACTATAGTGCTAACACGTATTTAACCATTTCTTTAGCGTCGTCCTTTGAAACTGTAGGATGTGGTGTCATTGGAATATCACCCCAGTTGCCGGAACCTCCCTGAATAATTTTATCTGCAAGCATATCAATGTTCGCATCGGTTGCTTGGTATTTAGCTGCAACTTCCTGATATGATGGACCTATAAGTTTTGAGTCTACCTTATGGCAGGTAAGGCAACCGTTTTTAGCGATGAGCTCTTCTCCTTTAGCCGATCCTTCGGAAGCTGTGGGAGCCTCAGCGGTCATCGCACTGGTATCTGCCGACATCGCGGTTTGGTCTCCTGCTGAATCGGCAGATGAACTACTCTCAGTGTTACTGTTACAAGCCCAGATAAGGCTGCAAATACTTAAAATAGCAATTGTCTTTTTCATTTCGTTAAAATTTAAGGTTATTTCCTGCTTTATTAACAGGCAGGTGAATATACTGTTTTATTTTTTCATGCCTATTATTTTCCTGTTAAGTTCATTATTTTTTTTCTGGCCCGCAAAATCGTCAAAAGCTTTCTCCGTGACTCTGATGATATGGTCTTTGATAAATACTGCTCCTTCCCTTGCGCCGTCTTCAGGATGTTTAATGCAACATTCCCACTCCATGACTGCCCATCCTTTAAAATCGTATTGGGTAAGCTTGCTGAATATCTTTTTAAAATCTACCTGGCCATCGCCCGGTGAGCGGTACCTTCCGGCACGGTTGGCCCAGGTCTGATACCCACCGAACGTCCCCTGTTTGCCAGTCGGATTAAATTCGGCATCCTTTACATGAAAAGACTTGATCCGTTCGTGATAGTGGTCGATGTATTGTACATAGTCCAGACATTGCAATACAAAATGAGAGGGGTCGTACAACAAACAGGCGCGTGGATGGTTATTAACCTTTTCCAGGAATAGTTCATATGTTACTCCGTCAAAGAGGTCTTCCCCCGGATGAATTTCATAACAAACATCCACGCCATGCTCATCGAAATAGTTTAAAATAGGCAACCAGCGTTTAGCGAGTTCTTTAAAGCCCATCTCCACAAGCCCTTCGGGTCGCTGCGGCCATGGATGCCAGGTATGCCACAACAAAGACCCACTGAAAGTGGGATGGGCGGTCAGGCCCATATTCTTCGAGGCTACAGCGGCATATTTAAGCTGTTGAACGGCCCATTTCTGCCGGGCGTTTGGATTATTGTGCAGCGCCTTGGGTGCAAATGCATCGAACATAAGGTCGAATGCCGGGTTTACCGCTACCAATTGCCCCTGCAGATGAGTGGATAGCTCTGTAATGACTAGTCCGCATTCATTAACCAGCCCTTTAACCTCGTCGGCGTAGGTCTTACTCTCTGCTGCTTTCTGAAGATCGATGCAACGCGGATCCCAGGTCGGGATCTGTACTCCTTCAAAACCGAGACTCTTCGCCCATTTACAAATAGATTCAAGACTGTTAAACGGAGCCTCATTACTTAAAAACTGTGCAAGAAAGATACCTGGTCCTTTAATAGTTGTCATAGCTTAAGGTTTACAGTATAAAATTTGTCCATTTTTCTTTGCTCAGGCTGCTTTTCACCACGCTATCGATAAATGCCATTCCCCTTAGCCCGTCTTCCACAGAGGGGAAATCGAGCATTTCCGGTGTAAGACAGGTTCCATCTATCCTTGCGGCGAGCGTTAGAGCAAAATTACGGTACAGGTTGGCAAAAGCTTCTAAATACCCCTCCGGATGGCCTCCTGGTGTACGGGTGTTGTGGATAGCATATGAAGAAAGAGGCTCGGAATAGTCGACGCCGGTTCTCAGGATTTGGGTAGGCTTATCGATCCATTTAACCAGCAGGGTGTTAGGTTCCTGCTGTGCCCATTCCAATCCGCCATTCTCTCCATAAATACGGATGCTCAGCGGATTTTCTTCACCTGCTGCAACCTGGGTAGCGATTAGAACACCGCTGGCTCCGTTTTCAAATTTTAAAAGAACGCTCCCGTCATCATCGAGCGTCCGGCCTTCGACAACCGTATTGAGGTCTGCGCATAGCCGGGTAATTCTCAGCCCCGAAATATATTCCGCGAGATGTGCTGCATGGGTTCCGATATCTCCCATACATCCGCTCTTTCCCGATCGTGCAGGATCTGTTCTCCATGCTGCCTGAGCATTGCCGTCCTTTTCTGCGAGGCGACTCAGCCAGCCTTGAGGGTATTCTACATAGATCTTTCTGATCTGACCGAAGACTCCCTCCCTGATCATTTTCTTAGCCTGTTTGACCATCGGATACCCTGAATAAGTATGCGTCAGCAATAGAAGAAGACCGGTTTCGTCAACTTTCTTCTTAAGTTGCCGCGCTTCATCCAGCGTGAAAGATATCGGCTTATCAATAACCACGTGGAAGCCATGTTCCAAGGCCATCATTGCCGGCTCAAAATGCACATGGTTAGGGGTGACGATGCTTACAAAATCCATCCGTTGATCTGCAGGTAGTTTGCTTTCCTGACGAATCATGTCCTCATAACTCTGATAGATGCGATCTTCCGGGAGAAAAAGCATTTTTCCGCTTTCAAGAGCATTTGCGGTCTGACTACTCAACGCACCGCATGCCAGCTCAATCAGCCCATCCATATTGGCAGCAATTCTATGAATGCCGCCGATGAAAGCGCCCCGGCCACCACCAATCATTCCCATTTTTAATTTTCTCTTCATATTTTACATACCATTGAATTGCAGAGATTGAGGAAAGGGCCTCTTCTCTACTATTTTTGAAGCACAAATAACAATATCAAGATCATGATATTCCCCCCTTCACTTATCTTGTTTATATTGATTCTTTTTTTCTCTTCCGGGCTTTCACCGGATCTTACTGCCTCGCTGCCCAATATAATATTACTCTCTTTATCCATGTGTATTTTTGCTATATATCGGTGTCCCTGCTATTCAGATCGATGCTGGCGATAGCCCAAAGATCTATGACACTCAGTTTCATCCAGCTATTTTCCTTCGGATGACTCAGCAGAAATGATAGCCGTTAAATCGTTATACCTAATCCTGCTAAGGTCGGAGATTTCCCCTGAACTAATAATATTTATGGAAATGTCATTGAAATAATTCTCCTTCTCGATCAGGTCAACCAGAAGACCTAACTCACTGAACCGTCCGATTATCGCAGCCTTATCCGCAGAAATAGATTCATGGAGGAAGCCCGGGATTTTGCTAAGAAACAATCCTGTTGATGCGGCGGTTTGGGAAAACAGTCTGAATGAAGACAGAATTAGAAGTAAGTCCATGATAGCCAATAAGAGCGGATATTTTTTTATGAGATACAAAATTCCTATGCGAGTTTTAATATCCGGACCGGGTTTAATAAAATCGGAATGAGTATGATTATTAAAAATAAAAATATACATTTATTTAATAGATGTAAATTTATTTAACTGATGAAATATGATTATCTCAATATTTTCAGACGATAAACTGTGCCGGATGCTTATAAATCACAGCGGAGCTTAGTCTCCATGTAACAGGATATGATTCTTATAATTTATCTTTATTTTCCCTTAAAAGCCAATTTTTAATATATGAACCTAACCAACCGCGTTAAATTGTCGTTAATGATGTTCATGGAGTTTTTTATCTGGGGCGCATGGTTTGTTACCCTGGGAACCTTCATCGGAAAGAACCTGGCGGCCACTGGTGCTGAAAGCGCGGCCGTGTTCTCCACCCAATCATTCGGCGCCATAATCGCACCTTTTATTATCGGCTTAATCGCCGACCGGTATTTCAATGCTGAGAAAATTTTAGGGGTGCTCCACTTAGCTGGTGCTGTGTTGATGTGGCAAATGTATCAGTCTGTTAATGTCGCAGAATTCTATCCCTATGTATTTGCGTATATGGTCATGTTTATGCCGACCCTGGCATTGGTTAACTCAGTTTCTTTCAACCAGATGAAAGATCCTGAAAAGGAATTTTCTCCGATCCGCATCTGGGGTACTATTGGCTGGGTTATATCCGGCCTCTGTATCAGTTTTCTATTCCATTGGGACTCGGCAGAAGGAGTCGCAGGTGGACTACTCCGAAATACTTTCCTGATGGCCGGCATAGGCTCTCTGATCCTGGGACTATTCAGCTTTATACTTCCCAAGACACCGCCAGGAGCTGTAAAGGGCGAAAAGGTAAGCCTTTCAGATATTCTTGGCCTGGACGCATTAAAACTTCTGAAGAACAAAAACTTCCTGATATTTTTTCTTTCGTCGATACTAATTTGTATTCCCCTGGCATTTTATTATCAAAATGCGAATCTTTTCCTGTCTGAAATCGGTATGGAAAACCCCACGGGTAAAATGACGATAGGGCAGATCTCTGAGGTTTTGTTTCTCCTTGCACTACCAGTATTTTTTGTAAAATTCGGATTTAAAAAAACTATCCTTGCGTGCATGCTCGCCTGGGCAGTACGTTATGGGTTGTTCGCTTACGGAAATGCGTCGGATCTGAGTTTGATGTTAATTGTGGGTATTGCTCTGCATGGTATCTGCTATGATTTCTTCTTTGTTGCGGGGCAGATTTACACCGATTCTAAAGCAGGTGAAAGATATAAAAGTGCTGCCCAGGGTTTAATAACTCTTGCTACCTACGGAGTGGGTATGCTGATCGGATTCTGGGTTGCCGGTGTAGTCAGCGATGCCTATAGAATATCCGATGTAGCGCATGACTGGCAGGGCATCTGGCAAGTAGCTGCGGTTATAGCAGCAGCCGTCGCTGTATTGTTTGTACTGACTTTCGATCAGAAGAAGGAGGATGCGCTTAGAGCAGCAAAGGAAACACTTTAAAGGATTTGAAATGGCTATGAATAAATTAAGCGGCTTAATTATAACCCTTCAAGGAAA
>CAZFQV010000133.1:0-6536 GCA_964521175.1 uncultured Sphingobacterium sp. | reverse complement strand
CGACTTTAACGACACCCCCATCTCCTATACCGTACAAACTATATCTAAAAACCTTCAAAACAGTTTTCAGAAGATGGGCAGCGGCATCGGAGTGACTTACAACGGTGAATTCCCGAACTTCCAGATCGATTATATACTCGTTTCCCAATCGTTTAATGTGAAAAACTACTTGATCATCAACAAAAGACTTTCCGATCACTATCCGGTACGGACGGATTTGGAATTAAAATAACCTGAGTATCCGTTAAAAATCAATTTTCAATTTTTAAGTTTGCAGCATGCATAATAATCTGGTGATATATAATACCCTGAGCCGAAACAAAGAGAAGTTCGAGCCATTAAATCCGCCATTTGTAGGACTGTATGTGTGTGGGCCAACGGTATATAGTGACGTCCATCTTGGCAACTGCCGCACGTTTGTTTCATTTGACCTGATCTACCGTTACCTGTTACACCTGGGCTTCAGGGTACGTTACGTACGAAATATTACTGACGCCGGCCATCTGGAAGGCGATATGGATGAAGGCGATGATAAATTTGCAAAAAAGGCGAGACTAGAGCAGTTGGAACCGATGGAGATTGTGCAGAAATACACTATCGGGTTTCATGATGTGATGCGTCTGTTTAATACCCTCCCTCCGGCAATTGAACCTACCGCAACAGGTCATATTATAGAGCAGATCGAAATGATCAAACAGATCATCGAAAATGGCTATGCATATGAAGTTAATGGCACCATTTATTTCGACGTCGATAAATACTGTAAGGAATATAATTATACGATACTTACAAACAGGCAGCTGGATGATCTTCTGGAAAATACCCGTGAACTGGGAGGGCAGAATGAGAAACGCGGGCGGTTAGATTTTGCACTCTGGATCAAAGCGAAGCCGGAACATATTATGCGCTGGCCATCGCCATGGAGTATCGGTTTTCCAGGCTGGCATATCGAATGCTCAGCAATGAGCAGTAAGTATCTGGGCGATGTTTTTGATATTCACGGAGGCGGTATGGACCTGGCAGCCACTCATCATACCAATGAAATCGCACAATCGCAAGCCTGCAATAATACCCAGCCAGCTAAATACTGGGTACATACCAATATGCTTACGGTCAATGGCACGCGAATGTCTAAATCAAAAGGCAATGGGTTCCTGCCCCAGGAGCTTTTCACCGGCGAGCACGAGCTTTTAAGCAGAGGCTTTGCACCTATGTCGGTACGTTTCTTCATGCTGCAAGCCCACTACAGAAGCACGCTCGACTTTTCCAATGACGCGCTGGAGGCCTCCGACAAGGGCTTTAAGCGACTAATGAATGCCTACACTCTACTCGATAAATTAAGTCCTTCAGGAATTAGGTCGGATTTCGACCTGAAAGCCCTGTCGGCGCGTTGCTATGCGGCTATGGACGACGATTTCAACAGCCCGGTGCTTATCGCTGAGCTTTTTGAGGCAGTTCATATCATCAATAGCATTTATGACGGAAAAACATCCGCCAGCCAGGAAGATATCAATGGCTTAAAAAAACTGATGACTAATTTCGTGATCGACATTCTGGGTCTAAAGGAAGACAACAATAAGACTAACGATATGGGGGAGATCATGGACTTTATCATCGCTCTCCGGTCCGAAGCAAAGGCAAATAAAGATTATGCCACCTCAGATAAGATCCGCATCGGTCTAAATGCGATCGGTATACAATTAAAAGATAATAAAGATGGTCTAACGGTTTGGAGTAAAAACTAATTGGAGAGTCATTATCGTCTTATTAATGCAGCCTGTAAACAGATCTTAACCACCTTTGTATCTTATTATTAAATAATACTTTATTTCTTTCTATTTTTGCAGAACTAATCTGATCCTAACCGTAAATGCAAGTAAAAGCCGGTGAACTTCTTGAGCAGATAAACTATCCCGCCGATCTTAAAAAATTTAAAGAAGGTGACCTGGAGAGAATATGTGCTGAGCTCAGACAATTTATTGTTGACACCATTTCTGTGAACGGCGGACACTTCGGCTCCAGTCTAGGTGTGGTTGAGCTCACCGTGGCTCTGCATTACGTATTAAACACACCGTACGACCAACTGGTATGGGATGTAGGCCACCAGGCGTATGGACATAAGATCTTGACTGGCCGCAGGAATTCCTTTCATAGCAATCGGATCATTAATGGTATCAGCGGTTTCCCAAAACGCTCAGAAAGCGAGTACGACACCTTCGGAGTAGGGCATTCATCTACTTCTATCTCAGCAGCATTAGCCATGGCGGTAGCGTCAAGGTATAAAGGCGAGACCGACAGACAGCATGTTGCGGTAATCGGTGATGGCGCAATGACCGGCGGAATGGCTTTTGAGGCACTGAATCATGCCGGTATTGAGAACTCCAACCTGCTGGTTATTCTCAATGATAACTGCATGTCGATCGATCCAAACGTTGGGGCATTAAAGGAATATCTTACCGATATCACTACATCCAAATCTTATAATCGCTTCAGAGACGACATATCAAACGTGCTGACCAAAATTTCAGGACTTGGCTCCAATGCCCATGAAATCGTAAAAAAGGTAGAAAAAAGCATAAAGGGTGGATTGCTGAAAAAAAGCAATTTTTTCGAGGCCTTCAAATTCAGATACTTCGGGCCAATAGATGGCCACGATGTGAAGCATCTTGTCAAGATCCTAGATGACTTAAAGCATATTCCCGGGCCTAAGTTGCTACATTGTGTAACCGTTAAAGGTAAGGGCTATGCCCTGGCCGAAAAAGACCAGACTAAATGGCATTCACCAGGCTTATTTGACAAGATTACCGGCGAAATTAAGAAACCGCTATTTGATAAACCTGTTCCTCCAAGATACCAGGATGTATTCGGACACACCATTGTGGAGTTAGCTGAGAAAAACAGTAAGATCATGGGTATCACCCCGGCTATGCCAACAGGATCATCGTTGAACATCATGATGAAAGCAATGCCCGACCGGGCATTTGATGTCGGCATCGCCGAACAGCATGCGGTAACGTTTTCTGCGGGTCTGGCTACCCAGGGATTGGTTCCGTTTTGCAATATCTATTCAACATTTATGCAACGGGCATATGACCAGGTGATTCATGATGTTGCTATACAAAATCTCAATGTAGTTTTCTGCCTGGATCGTGCGGGTTTCGCAGGCTCGGATGGTGCTACCCATCACGGGGCATACGACCTGGCCTATATGCGCTGCATCCCCAATATGATCGTATCAGCTCCTATGAACGAAGAGGAACTGAGAAATCTGATGTTCACCGCGCAACAGGAAAATATGGGCCCTTTCAGCATCCGATACCCGAGGGGTAATGGTACTATGTCTGACTGGTGCCGGCCAATGAAGGTTATTGAGCCAGGGAAAGCACGGATCATCTGTGAAGGGGAAGAGGTGGCTATCCTGAGTATTGGCCACATTGGAAATGAAGTGGTAAAAGCTTGTAAAGAATTAAACTCAGAAAGCATTCATCCCGCGCATTATGACATGCGCTTTGTAAAACCTCTGGACGAAGAACTTCTGCACCGGGTGTTCAAAAAGTTTAAACATATCGTCACAGTTGAAGATGGTTGTGTCCAGGGAGGCCTGGGAAGTGCCATTCTTGAATTTATGGCTGACAACAATTACAATTCTACTGTGGTTCGACTGGGCATACCTGACCGGGTGATAGAACATGGTGAGCAACAGGAATTGTACAGCGAGTGCGGCTTTGATGCCATAGGAATCTTTAAAACGGTTAAAGAGTTTGTAATAAGTAGCCCAATGAAAAGTCTTGCAGGCTAAGGAATTGTGAACTCCTTGCAGGTTTAGATTATTTAGTCTCACAAGAATCATCCTAAATTAGCTTTAATGCTAAATAATATCTCGATTTCTGCTAAAAAGTTCCGAGCTCTATTAAAAACCTCCGTGTTTTCTAATTTCATCAATTTGAGCAGCATTCAAGTGTCCAATGCGCTGATAATGATGATTTTATATCCAATTCTTGCCCGAAAAGTAGGCTTACCAGCATTTGGCGAAGCAATGGTGGCCAATGCCGCTGTCGGTTTGATCGGTATTATTATAAACTTTGGCACCAGTCAGTCAGGGATAAGAGACGTTGCCACTAATAAAGAGAACAAGTCGGAATTATCAAAAGTATTTTATTCAATATTATTGCTTCGGCTTCTAATATTTGTGGCCTTCATAGCTGGGCTTATCCTCTACGATATTGCTGATTTAAATATCAGTAGATATTTTCTGTTTGCTATTCCTTTAGTCCTGGCGGAAGTCTTAAATCCACTGTTTATTTATCTGGGAAAAGAAAGTCTTGCTGTCTATAATATATCCAATCTCATTGTAAAGATTTTCATCATACTGCTGGTCATTCTTACTATTCAAGGGCCCGGGGAAGCTGTCTGGATAAATTTCATATTGGGGACGGTGCATCTGGGAGCTTACTTTTTTCTAATCCTTCGTATAGCTATTATCAGCAAAATTCACTTTAAGCTCCCTGCTTTAGCGGAATTTAAGATCATGTTAAAAAATAATTTCTATTTGGTTGGAAATAATCTCTCTGTACAGTTGCAGCAATCAATTATGTTGCTTATCCTGGCTAAATGGGGAAATCCTGCCTGGATAGGCCCCTATTCCATTTGTGATAAGATAACCTGGTCTGGCCGGCTTCTAATCATTTCAATTTGCAATTCTGTGTACCCAAAAGCTGCAAGCTTATACAATATCGGCCCAAAATACTTTGCGACCTTCAAGAAAAAGATAAGAGTGGTACTTATTGTCGTTTTTAGTCTCTTTTCGGCTTTCTTAATAATTTTTGCGAATCCGATCATTCACCTTATCGCTGGTCATCCTGATCCAATTTCCATTTATCTATTGAGAATAATGGCATTTTTACAGGTATTGGCAGCTATAAATTCATTTAACGTTATTGAACTGCTCATCAAAGGAAGTAATCTTTATATATTCAGAATTGCGATGGTACTCCTGATTATATCCACACTTCTTTCGATTGGTGTTTCTTTCCGCAAGAGCTTAACTCTTCTCGGAGTCTATTCCCTGTTTGTTGAGCTGGCCGCACTGCTTATGTATGAGTTTGTAATTCATAGGAGCAAGTCCTCCATCCCAAAAGTTCAGAATGAATAAAGAAACGGCTATTATTATTATTAACTGGAACAGTTATGATTGCACGAGAGATTGCATACAATCGCTGCAAGGAATGACATTCAATAATTACGATATCATCCTCGTCGACAATGATTCGAAAGACAAGTCGGGGGAAAGACTAAATGCGGAATATCCTTACATAACCTATCTGAAATTATCTGAAAACAGGGGTTTCACCGGTGGCAATAATTATGGAATGAATTATTCTATTAATCGCAATTACACCTATACCCTTCTGTTAAATAACGACACCTTTGTAGAACCAGATTTTCTGGAAGTATTAGTCGGATACATGAAAGAGCACCCTGCAGTTGGTGCTATTCAGCCAAAAATATACTTCAATCATGACAGAACACTGTTATGGAATGGGGGCTCCTGGTTCAATCCATGGATCGGCAATGACTACGTAGAGGGGACCAATCGAAAATTTTCAAAAACAAGCGAAATTTTAAAGGAGCCCGACTGGCTCACTGGCTGTGCATTTCTGGTCAGGAATGCGGTAATCAGCAGTGTAGGCTTACTTGATGAAAGTCTTTTTATGTATTATGAAGATGTAGATTATTCATTTCGAATAAAAAATGAGGGGTATTCGCTAATCTACCACCCGCAAAGTGTGGTGTACCATATTGCCGGGGCATCCACCCGGGCAAAAGAAAAAGGGAAAGAAGGTTTCTTAGATCCCAAAGTACACTACTATCTAATCAGGAACAAGATATGGTTGCTTAAAAAATATATCAAACCGCTGCATTGGATCAGTGCCGTAGTGATCAATGCCTTGTACCTCACGGGCGTTCTCGCATATTTTTTACTGAATCGACGCTTCCTTAAATTTAAAACTGCTCTAAGTGCGATAAAGGATGGAATCAAAGAAAAAATGACATCAAAATATCGCTTTGACGAAAGTGTATAATCTAAATGCTTCCGTAGGCGCGACGCCCGTCTTCATGTCAACTGGCAGACTAATAGTAATTAAAGCTTAAAAAAATATAGATTTGGATTGTGATTCGGTTTAACCATTAATATTCCAGCTTCTTCACCAGTATGCTTCTTATTTTCCCTTTAATTTATATATTTTCCTTCATCTATGCTTTGATGGAAATTTCTAAGGGCAACAGGCAGGAAGTATTGGTTTATCTGATATTTGGACTGTCGGTATATACAACAGCCTTATCCATCACTTTCAATTTTGGTTATAGAAATTTCCTGCCGGTTCTTCAATCCTTTAAAGAGCTGATAATTGCAATTGTATTCATAGCAAGTCTCTGGAATCTAAAGAGAAAGCTCCATTTTCATTTCGTTGACTATGCGGTAGCTTGTTTTTTTTTTTTTTTTTTTTTATATGTTATTCTGTCTTTCGGTGTAT
>CAZFQV010000132.1:0-6581 GCA_964521175.1 uncultured Sphingobacterium sp. | reverse complement strand
ACCCTAGGCTGCTATGTAGAGCAGGATGTACTCTTTTCCAGCCGGCAGTCCACCTCATCTTTAATCCCCTTTTCCAATTCTTTATCCGGGCCGGAATCCAGATCACTATCCCCGTGATCACACCGATCGTAAATAAAATTGTAGCCGTGCCGCTGATGTAGCTCCCCAGGCGGCGGTTAGGAAGTTCCCCGATCAACGGTTCCTCAATCTTGTCCAGAAGCAGCCAGCGGTGCAGGCTGAACATGTATCCCATAAAAACAGATGCAGCAGTTTTTTCCTGGCTATCTCCTAGGATATGGCCGGTATAGGGGTCTACAAGATATTGAACAGCTCTTGCCGGAGCTTTGTCCAGCGTCGCTTCCGACTCTGTCTTTCTAACCGTCACCACATAAGATCTATCCAGATCTGCAGGAATCTTTATACTTGTAATCTGCCCTCCCGTTTCCCCGGCAACGCTTCGCATAATCTCTTCGGCATTCAGCCGTTCCATACCTGCAACCCGCTTAACATGATATACCCCCGGCTGAGCAAGCTCCCTGATCTCCGTATTATACACGTAGACAGTGCCGCTTAAACAAATTAATAATACCACAATTCCACTGGCAAGCCCCAGCCACAAGTGGACATCATTGAAAAATCTGCGAACTCCCGGCCACCCTGAACGTTTAGTTTTACTCATCTCGGTTTGTATCTAAATCTGTTAAAATTTTATCTTGTTATTAAAATCTCATCGGCCTCAGCTTATCAAACAAATAGCTCCGGCATAAATCTGCATTCATATCCGAATTCTAAAACCATACTTAGCCATGCCGAAATCACGGCATTCCCTGTAGTTCTTATTTTGAGAGGCAGACAGCCGAAATATTTTTTAAATGCCTGTGTAAAATGAGTGGGATATCGATATCCGACCCTTGTAGCAATCTCTGATATCTTGCTTTCCCCGGATAATAATAGTTCTTTGGCCCGTTCCATTCTCAAGGCGGTCAGGTAGCTGAAAACAGTCTTACCGAAGATCATCTTAAAATGAGCTTTAAGGTACTGCTCATTAGTGCCGGCAGCGCGAGCCAAGTAAGCTAACGAATAAGCTTTTTCTGGATGAGCAGCGATCAAATCATGGACAATTTTCATTTTATCAATGTCCGATTGCTTCAGTCCTGCACTTTTCGTTTTTTCCAATTCCTCAAGCTGCACCAACTGCAGTATAAGAAGCTCGATTATCTTTGCTTTTATATATAATTTTTTCAGATGTTCGTCCATATCGCACTGGATGAGATCGGAAAGAACGTTCAGGAGTTGGTGATTGGTCGGCAGATTCCGGTCACTCATCCGGCATGAACGACCTGTCTTCTCCTCAAATCTCTGCTTAAAAGGGAAATAAGTCTCGATAAAACCAGGGCTAAGGTAAATCTCTACACATTCAAGACAATCGGCTGCATTAATCTCAACAGTATCCTTTTTGAAGAACAATATATTATGCTCCAGTTCTCTGAATGACGCCAAGGAATTGCCTCCGCAATTGAACCTGCAACCGCCTTTTAAGACAAAAAACATTTGGATGAGGTCACGGCCTATCTCAAGATCATAAGTCAAAGAAGTCCCGGCCGGCAGTTTTTGATGCCTAATAAAGACATCTCTAAGCATCAGTTGACGGCAACGAAACCCTGTTTTCTCTGCGAGACTAGTATCCGTCATGTACCGGGGCTTTTCAGGGTTTGCCGATTGGATCAGAGGCTTCTCCGGGAAAAGGAACTTTTCTAATTCTCTTCTTTTTTCAGGCATTACTCAAATTTTCCTTCTGGCGTTAATCAATTTCCCTTTGATGTCCTTTCTCTTATCGCACCGCAAGTATCTTTGCGACACTATATTTATTTAGACTCTTTACAAATAGTGAGCAAAACTAACAATTACTTCAAACTTTTCTAATGCATTCCATAGTTATGGCAAAAAAATATCGGTTTCTCTTCATATTATTTCTTATTATTTCATTTTACGCCCATGACGCTTCAGCTCAGATCGGGGTTACGGGCATCATTACGGATCAGGAAAGCGGAGCCGTTCTTCCAGGAGCGTCAATAAAAGTCAAAGGGACAGATATAAGCACTGTTTCAGATTCGCAGGGGCGATATTCAATCAAGGCACGTTTCGGCCAGGTACTTATATTCTCATATATTGGTTACCACAGGCGGGAGGCTGTTTTGCAAAATGGCGTGCTAATACTGGACATTCCCCTGGAACTTAGTTCAAACCAACTCTCAGAAATAACCGTCACTGCAGCTCTCGGCATAAAACGGCAGGCCAGGGAATTAGGAACTTCTGCGCAAAGCATTAGTAGCGACAATCTGAATCAAGGCAAAACCGTCAATCCAATTTTTGGTCTGAGCAGTAAAGTAGCCGGACTCAGAGTGAACATGTATGATGCCGCAAATGGCAAGGTAGACCCACTATTACAGATTCGACTGCGGGGTAGCAGATCTTTGAACACGAAAAAAAACAATCCCATTTATGTAGTTGACGGCGTTCCTATCCCGGAAATAGGACGGTTAAACCCAAACGACATCGAAAGCATTACGGTCCTTAAAGGTTCAAATGCTGCAGCCCTTTATGGCGCTGAAGGGGTAAATGGCGCGATCATGATTAACACCAAACAAGGCACGATGGGGCAGGGAATAGTGAAGTTTTCTAATACCACCTCGTTTCAGGACATATTTCTTGCCCCCCCTGCGCAAACCGAATATGGCCAGGGGCAAAACGGAGTCTACTCCCCCACAGAATACGAGTCATGGGGACCAGCTTTTGATGGCACTATGCGAAACATCGGGCTGCCCTTGCCCAACGGAGTCATACCCCAGGTTCTTTACTCGCCCTTAAGCCGCGACAACAGGCTAGATATATTTCAAACCGGAACCACTATTCAGAACGACCTTTCCTTCTCTGGTGGCGATGAGCTATCAACTTACTATTTCTCGGTTCAGAACGTAGCGATCAACGGAGTGGTCAATGGTGATGAAAGTTACCGTACCGGAGCTCGCTTCAATGGTTCACGGAAGTTCGGCAAGCTCAGCACCTCATATAGTGTAAACTATATCGATTTTAAGCGAAACACAAGTCCCGATGGACCCTGGGCAACTTCTTATAAGCTTCCAGCCAATCTGGACATTAGCAGTTGGAAGAACTGGAAAGACCCGGAAAGACCCGGAAATCCGCTTAACTTTTTCACTTCCCAGCAGAAGAACCCCTTCTTCCTCATAGATAATATCAGAAACCAATCCAAGCAGCAGACGATCAATGGAAAAGCAGAGCTCGATTATGAGCTTAACTCCTGGATTAAGGCTATCGCACGTTTTGGAATCTATAATACCCAGGAAGACTTGCGTGCAACCACTGGAAAATTTGTTGCTGCAGGAACGCGAAACGTAAATGGCAGCGTAAGTGATGAAAGCAATACTTTCAAACGACTGAATGCCGACTTCATCCTGAATTTCAACAAAAACTTTGGCAGGTTCAGCACGAGATTATTGCTGGGCCAGAACGTTCGTACCGACGACAGCAAGGTCATCGGACTAAATTCATCAAACCTTCTCTTACCCGGATTATTCAATCCCGGCGCAAGAACAGGAGAGCTCAACGGCAGTGCCACAATCACGCAATACCGCTCCCTCGGAACTTATGGTGAATTTACAGCGGGGTATAATAATTATCTCTTCCTGACTTTTACCGGTCGTAATGATCAAGTATCTGTTCTAAATAAAGAGAATCGTTCTTATTTCTATCCAGGACTAAGCGCTTCCTTCGTCTTTAACGAAGCTTTCAATAAGCTCAAGTACAGCAACGTCTTGTCTTATGGAAAACTATTCGGCTCTTACAATAGAACTGGTAACGTGACGCTTGATCCTTATATGCTTAACAACGCCTATAGCCAGTCTGCCGGCTTTCCCTATGGTTCTCTAGTAGGCTTTACTCCCGGGCTCAGTAATCCTAATTCGAATATCAAGCCTGAGTTTGTAAGCTCCTATGAAGCGGGCCTTCAGCTCGGTTTTTTTAACGATCGCTTAAACTTTGAAGGGGCATATGTATTTTCAGACTCAGACGGCCAGATCTTTAAAGCTCTTTCCTCAAGTGCAACGGGATACAATAGTTCTATTGTCAATGCCGGAAGATTAACGAATAGCATCATCGAACTGAGCCTGAATGGCGATATTATTCAAAATCATAAATTAAGATGGAATGCAGGATTTAACTTCACCCATATCAACAACCAGGTCAGGGAGTTATACTCCGGTCTGCAATCTTTCAGAACCTTCCGCCAATCGTATGCCACGATCGGACTGGCCTATCCTGCTCTGATGGTAGGCGACTATAAGCGCGATCCTCAAGGCAGGGTCATCGTCAATGTATCAGGCAATACCACAACAGTAGCAGATAATACCCACCTGGGAACGATGGTACCTCCATATCAGATGGGCCTGAATACCATGTTGGAATTTAAAGGATTCAGTATCGGAGCCCAATTTGATTCGCGCCTTGGAGGCTGGTTATACTCTGAAGTTGTCCCGGCTATGTATACAGCAGGTACACACCCGGCGACAGTTGCCTATAACAGGCAGCCATTTATATTCCCGAATTCGGTGATTGAAAACCCTGACGGATCATACACACCGAATACAACGGTATATTCTAAAGGTGACAAAGCTTTCTGGGATGCTCAGGGCAAAGTGCAAATCAATACTACTGCGAAGTCAGACTTTTTCAAATTGCGCGAATTAAATGTTAGCTACTCGGTCCCTCATGCTCTGATCAGCCGGCAAAAGTACGTCCGTAAAGCAAATATTAGCTTTGTGGGAACCAATTTGTTTATTATCAGGCATAAAGAAAATACGCTTGGTGATCCCGAATCACTTTATAATTCAACTGACGGTTATTTAAGTTTTCGTCAGATTCCGGCAACACGAATGTTTGGGATGAACCTTTCCCTCACCTTTTAATAGAGATCCGTTCTGCTTAACCAAGCCATCATGACCATATTTCTTCAATGCTGAGTGGAAATGCTCTTTAAAAAAATAGATTCTAATGAAAAAATATAAAAAAACAGCTATCCTGGCAATAATTGCCCTAGCTATGACATCCTGCGAAAAGTTCCTGGATGTAAATGAAAATCCCAATTCGCCAGTAAGTAGCAACCTTGCGCTCAGTGCCAAATTGCCTGCAGCACTCGTCAGCACAGCTCATCAGGAAATTACCCAACTCAATTCTTTAGGGGCATTCTGGGGCGGGTACTGGGGTACGTCCAGCGAAGCCACTAATCTCTTTTTCAAAGAAAAAACTTATAACGGCGTAACCATACGGAGTTCAAGAGATGGAACGCCTATATGGGAAAATAGTTATAACAATCTGCTCTACTATCAACTGATCAGGGAACAGGCAAAAGTTGAAGATGCACCGTTCTACCAGGGAATAGCTCAAATTATGCAAGGATGGCATTTTCTGCGCTTAACGGATATTTACAACAATATCCCTTTTGATGAGGCGCTTCAAGGGACAAAGTTTCTGAATCCTCGGTATGAAGACGGTAAAGTCGTTTATGAAAAGTCAATCAAGCTAATTTCCGAAGGCATAGCGAACATCAAGGCTGCAGTAACCAATATGCCGGGGAATGATGATGTGATGTTTAGAGGGAACAAATCTCTTTGGATAAAATTTGCCAACACCATCAAACTTCGGGCACTGCTCCGTCAGAGCGAGGCAGGAAACCAGGAATATATTAAACGCGAAGTCCAGAAGATAATAGCCGAGGGTGGCGGCTTCCTGGGCAGAGGGGAAAATGCTTACGTACAACCCGGCTATCTAAACTCGGCAGGGAAAATGAGTCCCTTCTGGGAAAGCTACTACCGTGATGCCGGTGGATCCGGTACTCCCAATCATACTAATATTCGTCCCACTACCTTCTTATTAGATCTTTACACTCGATTGAATGACCCGCGTATCGCGGCAGTCTATACTCCGATAAACGACAATTATAAAGGTGTGTTGTTTGGCAACCCCGACGTGGAAAACCAGTACAAAGCAGCAATGACCTCTGCTTTTAAAGGTCCTTCAGAAAACGAGGGCAAAGCTACGGGATTACTAAAAAGCTTTAATCAGCCTTCTGTATTGTTATCCTCCTTTGAAAGTCTTTTTTTACAGGCAGAGGCCGCCCAAAGGGGATGGATTAGTGGAGATCCTGCGCTTTTCTATGAAAGCGGTATTCGTGAATCATTTAGTTATCTCGAGGTAAGCACAGATCTTTTTAATGCTTACAATAACCAGTCTTTAGTGAATTATAATCTGGCGGCTGACAAGATAGAACGTATAATCGAACAAAAATGGCTCTCATTAAACAGCATTAACAGTATTGAAGCCTGGAACGACTACCGGCGTTTAGGGATGCCGGCCATCCCGAACTCTCTGCTTGCTCCAGCTGTCGACGCCCGTCCGTTGAGGCTCATGTACCCCGAAACTGAGCGGCAGACAAATAATGCGGAGGCATCCAGGCAAGGAGGAGACGAAGTTACGCTCCATAAGGTGTGGTGGGATAAATAATATCA
>CAZFQV010000131.1:0-6587 GCA_964521175.1 uncultured Sphingobacterium sp. | reverse complement strand
AGATCCCCCGTTTTGACCCCGATACCGTGCTAACGGTGACCATTGACTCCGCCATAACGATTACCTCTACCCGACTTACAGCCGAGTCGTTCATCAATGAAATCGTGAACGATACCAGCTTTTACGAAGCCTTTCGGAACATGAAGAAGTACTCTTTTACCGCTGAAAACCGAATTTATACTTACGACAAAAAGAATAATATCGAGGGAAAGATCTACCGAAAGGTACATCACAACAATGATGGACCTTATAAAATGGAGCTTCTTGAGAAGAGTGATCAGGGAAAGATCTACAAGCGGAACGGCAAGTATTCCCTTTATACCGTGGAGATGTTCGATTACATTTTCATGAATGCCTATAATTCTGACTTTACAGCCACGTCTTTGACGGGAGCGAAAGGCGAGAGCAATGAATCCTATAAGGATAAGCTCAAAACCCTGATATTCAGTCCTGGCCGGCCAGTTAAAGGTCTTCCCTTTATTGGGAATAAAACTCAGATTTTCTCAGCAAATATGCGTCAGTATTACGATTACAGCTTTTATCGGGGCACTTATCTGGATTCTATTCCTGTTTATCGCTTTAAAGTTAGCATGAAGCCGGGACTTTCGAAATGGACTCAGGATGGCATCATGATCAAAGAGCTGACCACCATATTTGATATGCGAAACTTCCAGATTCTGGGGCGTTCAGTGGACATGAAATATAATAATATTGCTTTTCAATTCGACGTGCAGATGAATATTGAGTTGGGTTATTTTGGCGATGATAAGGTCTTGCTTCCAACCAAAATATCCTATCAGGGTAATTGGGATATCCCATTTAAAAAAGAAGAACGGGCGAGTTTCCTGATTCTACATAAGGGTTACAAGCTTGGGAAGTAATAGAAACCCCTGAATTAGATTCGGCGAGTAGGAGATGAAATTTCTGTTTGCCGATTTTTTCAAATAGATTCCCTAAATTTAAATCCAGGCTAAAATTTTGATTCCAAAGGAAACTGTCGATAAAATCGTTGAGGCGTCCAGAATAGAGGAGGTCGTAGGAGATTTCGTGAGCCTAAAGCGGCGGGGTACCAGCCTGATTGGCTTATGCCCGTTTCACAATGAGAAAACTCCCTCTTTTCACGTCTCTGTAGGAAAAGGAATTTACAAATGCTTCGGTTGTGGTAAGGGGGGTGATCCGGTGAGGTTTATCATGGAGCACGAGAAGGCCAGCTACCCTGAAGCACTCCGATATCTTGCCGCCAAGTACAGTATTGAGATTGCGGAAGTTGAGAACACTCCCGAAGAACAGGCCATAAACGATCATCGCGAAAGCTTATATATTATTTCTGCATGGGCTGCCAGGTTTTTCCAGCAGCAGATGAATGAAACAAGTGACGGCAGGAGTATTGGCCTGGGTTATTTTATCGAGCGTGGATTCAGCGAAGATATAATTAAGAAGTTTGAGTTGGGCTATTCGCCTGACGTATGGGATGCCCTCACTCAGGGAGCACTGAAAGAGGGATACAATATTGAATTTCTGGAAGCTACCGGACTAAGTATCCGGAAAGATCACGACAAAATTTACGACCGTTTCCGCGGACGCGTGATGTTCCCTATTCATAATTTTACCGGGAGAATTATAGGCTTTGGCGGCAGAACTTTAAAAACCGATAAGGCAGTTCCCAAATATGTTAATTCGCCGGAAAGTGACATTTATCATAAGTCAAATGTGCTATACGGTTTGTTCTTTGCGAAAAAGTCTATCCGTAATGAAGACAATTGCTACCTGGTAGAGGGGTATGCCGATGTGCTTTCAGTAAATCAGGCGGGAGTGGAGAACGTTGTTGCTACTTCCGGCACCTCGCTAACCATCGAACAGATCAGGTTAATCGGTCGCTTCACCAAAAATATTACAATATTATATGACGGAGATGAAGCCGGAATTAAGGCTTCCCTGCGCGGACTCGATATGATCCTCGAGGAAGGACTGAATGTAAAGGTAATCCTTTTCCCTGATGGCAATGACCCGGACTCCTATGTTCAAAAGTTTGGCAGTGCGGCGTTCCGGACGCATATTGAAAAAAATAAAAAGGACTTTATACTATATAAGACCCAGATACTTCTAAAAGATGCGGGAACCGATCCGATCAAAAGAGCAGAAATCATCAGAGAGGTTGTGGAGAGCATCGCCAAGATCCCTGACGGAATAAAAGCATCAGTATTTGTTAAAGACTGCAGTGCCCTGCTGCAGATCGAAGAGAGAGTACTTATATCCGAGCTTAATAAAATCCGGATAGGAAAGAATAAAAAGGACTGGAATACACCGAAAGCTATACCTGTTGCTGTTCCGGATGAAGTGCCACCGGAAAGCTTTAGTGAGGATACAGATCAGATTCAGGAACGGGAGATTATACGCCTCCTGCTTAATTACGGACATGAAATGGTAGAATGGGATGGTATAACGGATACTTACATTGCCCCTTATATTATTTCGAACCTTGCCGATGTGAACTTTGAAGATCCGGTATGTCGGCAGATGATTGACGAGTACCAAAAGCAACTGGAAGACGGTGAACTGCCATCCGATCAGGATTTTATTAGACATCCGGATCATAATATTGCTGATCTGGCTATAGCCATGGTGTCATCTCCCTATACGCTGAGTGAAAACTGGTATGCCAAGCGGAAAATATATGTCAAGAGCGAAAGTGAGAATCTCAGGTCGACCGTTCTGGGCGGTATATTTCATCTCAAGAAGAGAAAAGTAGATCGCATCCTGCGTAAGATAAAAGATGAAATCCAAAATGAAGAGGATCCGGCTAATCAGGCAATATTGATGAAAAAATATATGCAGGTGAAAGAAGTTGAGAAAGGAATATCCTCATTCCTGGGATCTGTTATCCTGAAGTGATGGCCCGGCATAATGACATAGGCACACGCGGGGAGTTGCTGGCGAGGCAGTTTCTGGATGATAAGGGGTTTGAGATACTGGATGAAAACTGGTTTTTTAATAAGGCTGAAATTGATATTATCGCATACAAAGATTCGGTGATTGTTTTTGTAGAAGTTAAAACACGGAGCAGCAACTATTTTGGTGAACCTGAAGATTTTGTTGATCCAGCTAAGCAAAAGCTTTTAGCCTTGGCCGCTGACGAGTATATTCACTTAATGGATCATAAGTATGAAGTCAGGTTCGATATTATTTCCATACTTTTTAATAAATTGGGTGCATACTCAATAAAACATATAGAGGATGCATTCTGGCCCGAAGAATAGTAGGCTGATTTATAATATTAATATTATGCGATTAAAGCTTTTAACCCTTGTATTATGCGTGACGTTTTTACTGTCATGCACCAATAGCGGCAGCACAAATGCAGGGACATCCTCATGGCTGAGCCCTGAGGCCGGAAGTTCTGTTAATCTGGGCGATTCGGTCAGCCTTCAGGTGCAGGTGGCGGGGAAGGCCGACTCTGTAGTTTATTACGCTGATGGCGAGCGCTTAGCAAATGCTACGGCGGAAAAGCGGGTAGGCATCAGCACGGATAAGCTTCCCCTTGGGATAAAATCAATAACCGCCAGGATCTATCGCCAGGGAGGAGAACCGGAAGAGATCGGTACCAATATCGTGTTAAAATCTACCCTGGTTCCACAAAAGTTTGATTATAAGGTTATTGCAGAATTTAAACATGATACCAGCTCCTATACGCAGGGACTAGAATATCATAAGGGTTTCTTTTATGAGAGCGATGGATTACGGGGAGAGTCATCGCTGCGTAAGGTGGAGCCCGCGACTGGTAAAGTCCTACAAATGACAAAGCTAAGTGATGATAAGTTTGCAGAAGGAATAACCATCGTTGGGGATAAGATACTGATGCTTACTTATCAGGAAAACGTAAATCTTGAGTATGATCTGGAGTCATTAAAGCTCCTTCGTGAATTTCCAGCCCAGTACCAGCGAGAGGGTTGGGGCCTTTGTAATGACGGAAAGAGAATCTATAATTCGGATGGCTCTAATATCATTTTTATTTTGAATAAGGATACCTATATGCAGGAGGGATCCATTGAGGTTTATGATAATATAGGCCCGGTGGACTCATTGAATGAGCTGGAATATATCGATGGAAAGATCTATGCAAATATTTATAACTCTAACCGGATTGTCATTATTGATCCCTCAAATGGTCAGGTTACCGGCGAGATAGATCTCACTGACCTTTATCCTGACCATGTGCGCACTATGAAAGATTTCGACGGTTTCGTACTCAATGGTATTGCCTGGGATGCGGCGGGGAAGCGTCTATTCGTTACAGGCAAGAAGTGGGATAAGTTATTTGAAATCAAGTTGTTTTAAGCCGGGCTTACCTGCCGATTAAACTTATTGATTACCCGTTCTCCGCCATGTTTTATACTGGTTTATCAATCCGTTGGTAGAAGAATCATGCCCTGATACGATCTCATCATTTTCGAGCTTAGGAAGTATGCGTCCGGCGAGTTGCTTGCCCAGCTCGACACCCCATTGGTCGAAACTAAAGATATTCCATATTATGCCTTGCACGAATATTTTATGTTCATAAATTGCGATAAGGGAGCCGAGAGTATAGGGAGTGATCTTTTTAATCAGGATCGAATTGGTGGGTCTGTTTCCTTCGAAAACTTTAAAAGGCGCTAGTCTTTTAATCTCTTCTTCCGATTTTCCTGCTTTTTTTAATTCGGCTTCCACTTCTTCCTGGCTTTTTCCGTTCATCAAAGCTTCAGTCTGCGCAAAAAAATTGGAAAGAAGAAGTCGGTGATGATTGCCAATCGGATTATGACTTTGTGTTGGTGCGATGAAATCGCAGGGGATAAGCCTGGTGCCCTGATGGATTAACTGATAAAACGCATGCTGGCCGTTGGTGCCCGGTTCCCCCCAGATCACCGGGCCGGTCTGGTAATTTACGGCCTTGCCATTTCTGTCTGTTGACTTGCCATTACTTTCCATGTCCCCCTGTTGGAAATAAGCCGGGAAGCGGTGCATATACTGATCATAGGGCAAGATGGCCTGAGTTTCGGCGTCGAAGAAATTGATATACCAAACGCCGAGCAGGGCGAGGGTGACCGGGATGTTGTCATGAAAGTCAGTACGCCTGAAATGCTCATCCGTGGCGTGAGCACCGGCCAGCAGTGCACGAAAATTCTCAAATCCGATCCCACAGGCAATGATCAGTCCAATGGCTCCCCATAAAGAATATCTGCCGCCTACCCAATCCCAGAATTCAAACATATTGGAGGGGTCGATACCGAATTCGACTAATCCTTTTTCATTGGTTGAAACCGCCACAAAATGACGGGCAACAGAATCCTCTGAGCCACCATTACTCAGGAACCATTCACGCGCTGAGTGGGCATTAGCCATCGTTTCCTGGGTAGTAAAGGTCTTGGATGCAATGATGAACAGCGTGGTCTCCGGATCAATCTTGTTGAATGTTTCGGCAATTTGGGTGCCGTCTACATTAGAAATAAAGTGCAGTTTGAGATGGTTCCCATAAGGTTTGAGAGCCTCTGTCACCATAACCGGGCCCAGATCTGAACCCCCTATGCCTATATTGACGAGGTGCTGAATAGGTTTGCCGCTATAGCCCTTCCATTGACCTCCAATAACCCTTTTAGAGAAGCTTTCCATCTTATCCAGAACGCGGTGTACATCTTTCAAAACGTCCTGTCCCTCCACGATAAAGCCACCGGAGGAAGGATTTCTCAGAGCCGTATGCAGTACCGCTCTTCCTTCCGTTTCATTAATCAGCTCACCTTTGAACATAGACTCAATGGCTTCTTTCACCCGGCATTCTTCAGCTAGTCGGATCAAAAGACTATGTGTCTCTTCATTGATTCTGTTTTTTGAATAATCTAATAGGATATCCTCGAATTTTATTGAAAATCTCCTGAACCTGTCCTGTTCCTTGAATAGATCTTTCATCCGGACTTTTTTCATCTGCTCAAAGTGCTTGTTTAATGCACCGAACGTTTTTGCTGATGTAAATGGCTGATGTGGAAACATAAGAGGTCAATTAAATAAGCGAGGATATCAGACGACTATTATTGTAAATTTAAATATATATCTGCTATTTTTAGTTAAATCCTGACCAACACGATTAAATTAATGAAGAGATTATTGAGTATTTTGCTGATGGGCTGCTGCATGCCGCTTTTTGCCCAGATCAATGCCGGGGATGTGCGGTCTTTTACCTTATCTAATGGAATGAAATTCCTGGTACTTGAGGATAATTCTATTCCCAATGCCAATATGTACCTGTTTTTTAAAGTAGGTTCGAGAAATGAGTATCCCGGAATTACCGGTTTGTCTCATTTTTTTGAACATATGATGTTTAACGGTGCAAAAAAGTTTGGACCGAAAATGTTTGATCGAACAATGGAGTTGGCGGGTGGGGCGAATAATGCCTACACCACTCAGGATGTAACAGTTTACACCGACTGGTTTCCGGTAAGTGCGATAGAGACTATTTTTGACCTTGAAGCCGACCGGATCTCGAACCTGAGTATTGATCCGAAAATGGTAGAGAGTGAACGGGCCGTGGTGCGCTCTGAGCGGAGCACAGGACTAGAAAA
>CAZFQV010000130.1:2332-6588 GCA_964521175.1 uncultured Sphingobacterium sp. | reverse complement strand
CTCAGCTTACCATCAGTTCGTGATACGATCGATTGGTCAATGATAAATTTTTTCTTTGGCGATGAGCGATATGTGCCGGCGGACAGTCCTGAGAATAACGCGTCGATGGTAAAAGAGATCCTTTTTAACCCCTTGAGTATCCCGGCAGAGCATATTTTTGCGATAGACACTTCTCTATCGCCGGAAGAATCTGCGAAAGAGTATGCGATGACTATAAACAGTCATTTTAAAGGAGAGAAGGTGCGGTTTGATTTAATTCTCTTAGGTTTAGGTGGAAACGCCCATACCGCTTCTTTATTCCCACATACTTCTGTACTTAAGGATCGATCAGCTTCTGTAAAAGAGGTCATCCTGGAACATCAAAATCAATACCGCATCACCATGAACGCACCGCTCATTAACCAAGCCCGGAGAATTGCGTTCCTGGTATATGGTTCAGACAAGGCAGATGCAGTATATCACACTCTCGAGGGTGCATTTAACCCATTTCAGTACCCGGCCCAGCTTATTAAGCCGGTAGATGGCCACTTAAACTGGTTTTTGGATAAAAAGGCGGCTTCGTCTTTGAGGGGAAGGTAGAATTTAATTTTAAAAAAGAATTTTAATACAGATAGAAGCGTTTCGAAGGATATCTTTGCGATTTGCAGAGCAAAGTATTTAACTATCAGTTTATCGGCAGGCTGAAATAGAATGTAGAACCTTCCCCGACCGTACTATCAACCCAAATTTTGCCCTCATGTCGCTGGATGATTTCTGAGCTCAGATACAGGCCTAAGCCGAAACCGGCTATGCCGTTGGTATCCTTATTCTTAATGCGGTAGTATCGTTCAAACAGCTTTTCCTGGTCTTTCGGCTCTATGCCGATTCCCTGGTCACGTACGCTTACCAACAGGCTGCCATCGGCGATTTTACTGGAGACCTCGATGGTTTTTTCAACAGGTGAATATTTGATGGCATTGGTCAGGAAGTTGGTTAAAACCTGAGCGATTTTATTCCGGTCCGCAAAAATAGTTTTTTCGCAATATTCCTTTATTTTAATATCGGAGTTTTCGTGCAAAAGCCGGACTTCCGAAATGGCATCTTCAATTAATTCCTTAATTTGGAAAGATTGTTCGCTTAAATAGATTTTTCCGGCTTCGAAGTTGGATACACTCAAAAAACCGTTGATAAGTTCCGTCATCTTTTTGGTTTGAAACGTTGCTTTCAAGAGTGTCTCGGTAATTAGACCATTTTCAATTCGTTGGGCTCTTGCAATGGCAATTTGCACATAGGCCTGGATAGCAGTTATAGGAGCCTTTAATTCATGGCTCACCATTGCTATAAAGTCGTTTTTCCTAAGTTCGTCCTGCTTGTGAATGGTTATATCGTAAAGTACGCCTGTAAAGTTCTCTGCCTTGCCGTCCTGATCGACTGCTATATTTCCAATCCCTCTCATCCAGCGGGATTTTTTATCGTGAACCCCTTCAACCGAAAATTCGATATCGAATCGAGTACCTTGCTTTATACTGGCGTCAATAGCATCTTTAACTAATGCCTGATGCTCCGGCTGAATTTGCGCTAAAGTGTCTTCAACAGTTATGGTATCGCTGGCATAAAATCCGAACATTTCCTTTAGGCGGACAGAGGGATTGAATGCCCTGGTCTTCATGTTCATAGCCCAGGTAGCCACGTCCGAAGCCACGATGGCCATGTTCAACATCTTATTGCTATTATCCAGTTCCTGCTGAATGTTTTTCAGGGCGGTGATATCGTTAAATGTCACGATTGCCCCCGTGTGCTTGTGGTCAGACTGCTGGATATAGGGCATTGTCATTATCTGATACCATTTACCATCATTAGTTTCAATTTCTTTAGTGATCGTATTTCCCTCTGCCAGTACTTGCTTGATATCTTCTACAATAGTTTCAAACTTGACGTTTGTTGTGATATTGCTGATAGGTCTTCCAATATCTGATTCCACCAAATTGATCTGTTTAACAGTACTCGGCGAGAATTTCATAAGTCTGAGTTCCTTATCAATAAAAAGTTGACCATTTACATTGCTACGGAAATAGTTATTCAGATCGTCATTGATTTCAAGTAACTCCTTATTCTTAAGCTGATAATCGGAATTGATGGTATGCAGTTCCTCATTGACCGATTGCATCTCTTCGTTGGTGCTTTGCATTTCCTCATTGGCAGAAATCAGCTCTTCATTGAAAGATTGCATATTTTCGTTTGATGCATCGATTTGCTCATAAGAAGCCTGAAGTTTCTGTCGGAGGTCCGTTAACTCTTCTTCAATAGTGGTTGTATACTGATTGATATATTTAGCCTCATCAAAATTCGCGTCAGTGGCATTAGATTCTACCTCACTCTCATTCAATATGACCAGGAATAGGTCGGCCTCCTTGGAAGCCAGGGCGGATATGATGAGATCTACGGAAAGCACATGTCTTTTGAGTTTCATTTTAATACCCCTGACTGTTATCTTTTTCTCCGTCTTTCTAAATTGGGCATAAGTCGTTTTAAATGCTATGGCTAATGGTCGCGGAAGCAACTCTTCCAGGTTAGAAGTAAAATGCTTTGGGAGAAAGAATTTAGACGTGTCGCCATAGGAGGTCAATACTTCCAGGTTTGAGTTTATAGAAAGCGCCAGGTAACCCAGGTTTATTGCGAGAGTATGGTGCATTTCTTCTGCGATCGCCTGCTTGAAGGGCTTGGACGAGATAACTGGTAAGGGGAGGGGCTTATGCTTCATCTCAAGCAAGTTGGGCATCGTATATGAATCAAAGTTTGAAGCTTTTTTCGCATCAAGATTCTTATAAATTCGCCACTTCTTATTCACTACTTCAAGGCTGTCCATAATAGAAGCAGGGTTTTCGCTGGATCCTAAAAATAGATAACCATTCTTCTTAAGACCGAACCGAAACATATTAAAGATCTTTTTTTGTAAAACCGGAGTCATATAGATCAATAAATTTCGGCATCCAATAAAATGCATGTTGCAATAGGGGGGGTTCTTCACCAGATCATGTTGCGCAAAAATGACCATCTTACGAATCAGTGGCTTGATTTTATATTTAGTGCCTTCTTTGCTAAAGAATTTTTTAAGTCGGTTGATTGAAACCTCCTTCTCTATCGCCTGTGAATAGATTCCTTTCCCTGCATGAACCAATGCCAGGCTATCAATGTCGGTTGCAAAGATTTTTACCACGGTGTTGTGCCTTCTTTCCGATAATTGTTCGGCGATCAAAATCGCCATAGAATATACTTCTTCACCTGTGGCACAGCCTGCAATCCAGATTTTAAGCTCTTCCTCCTGCCCAAGGCTTTCTAAAATGTCTGGCAATACCTTTTCGCCGATGAATGCAAATGCCTCCTTATCGCGAAAGAATGAGGTAACGCTAATCAGAAACTCTTTTGCAAGTGCCTCAACCTCGTCAGGGTTGGTCTTTAAAAAATCCAGATATCCATTCAACGAAGTAAAATTTCCGAGGGCCGCCCTTCTCTTTGTTCTGCGCCGGATGGTAGTTTCCTTATAATCAGAGAAGTCATGCGCTGATTTTTCGCTGATCAGCTTTACAATTGCCTGGATATACCTGTCATCATCCTGATTATCAGCCAGCAAATCTCCCTCATATTTCAAATAATCTTCAATAGCATCTGGCATGGCTTCAGGCTCCAAAATAAAATCCACCATTCCACTTGCGATGGCGTTCGAAGGCATACTGCTGAATTCAGTCGTCTCAGGATTACGTGCCATAACCATTCCGCCTGCTTTTTTAATGGCTCTTACACCTTCGGTGCCGTCTGACCCTAAGCCGGAAAATACTATCGCAATGGCTTTTTTGCCACTGTTGGTGGCTAGTGAACTAAAAAAGGTGTTGATTGTGAGATGAGGTGCCTGCGACTTCACTTTATCAGTTAGCAATAATTGATTTTCCTTAATAATCATATACTTATCATGGGGAATCAAATAAACCTGATTACAGCCAACTTCAGCTCCATGTTTTGCTTCAGTCACTTCCAGTTTACTGTGTTTCGAGAGCAGTTGGACCATCTGACTTTTGAAATCTGAAGACAAATGTTGGATAATGATGTAGGAGACGCCATCCATAGGTGTATGATCGAAAAAGGAATTAATCTCTTCCATACCACCCGCAGAAGCTCCAATGGCAATAACATGATGGGGTATCGGTTTTGCCATTTTTTTTAGGGATAAATGCGAGTGTAATTCAGCGTCGAAAAAAGGACGGTATTGAATAAATATAGTT
>CAZFQV010000130.1:0-2322 GCA_964521175.1 uncultured Sphingobacterium sp. | reverse complement strand
AAGAACAAGCTTTCCTAGTTTAAATGCAAAATCGACTATTTCCTTTTCTTAGGTAATGGCTGATCTTTTTAGCGTAAATATTAACTCAAAATTAAGTCGGCGTAGATAATATATAAGTTTTGTAGGACTGCGGGTTTAGTAAAAATGAGGTCGGTACTCAATTATAAAAGAAATAAATACAGGCACAATTTTTGCCTGTAAGTTTATTCTATTTATGATTTGACCCGAATGTCATCACTGACGATGAAGCCTTAAATAGGGTCTGTCTTATTGGAATCGTTTGTTTTATTCATCTTACCCTAAGGCGAATTCAAGTCCGTTTCGTGCTATCGTAGGTTAACCACAAATCCGCTTATGAAGAAGCATGCTAATAAACCCGGAGAACCGAAGGAACTGAGCCGTCTAAATGAGAAAATTCTCCTCGACAACCAGGTACGAGCCAGGAAAACTGCTGCGCTCCTCGAGACCAATAAATTATTAGTTGCCGAATATGAAAATAATATCAGATCGTCGGCACTGATTGTTCTGGCAAACGAGCAACTCCTATTACAAAAGGAAAAGAAGATCAGTAGAGAAGCGGAGCTCATGCGTATCAATGTCGATTTGACATTCCAAAACCATACAAAAGAATTACATATAACGGATCTTATTCTTACCAATCAATCACTAACATCCCTTAACAAGGCAAGGCAAAAACGAGCATTGGCACTCACGACCGCTAACAAGGAACTGAAACAAAAGGGAGAGGATATTCGTCGGAAGCTGATAGAAAAAAGCAGTGATATCATTATTCTTACAGATTCTTCCGGTTTGATAATTTATTGCAGCCCATCGATACAAAACATCTTCGGCTACTCAGCGGATGAGTTTTCGGGCAAACCTGTTCTCAATTATATCCACCCGGAGGATATTCCAGCGATGAATTTAAATACTGCCGAAATATCAGCGGTTTCAGGTAAATCATTCTATTGCCAGCAACGGCTATTACGCAAAGACGGGCATTGGATATATTGTGAAGGTAATATCACGAACTTGTTGGATGACCCATCGGTACACGCTATGGTATTCAACTTCAAAGATGTTACTGAACGAAAGGCATTTGAAATGCAGCAGGAGTTCGATAAGAATAACCTGGCTGCCTTGATTGACAACACCACCGATTTGATGTGGAGCGTGGATAGAAAGCTTAAATTAATAAGTTCTAACGAATCATTCAGGCAAACGGTAAAGGCGTCTCAAGGAGATGCGCTTGAAAAAGGCTGTGATATCTTTACAGGAATAACTTCCCTGAAACAAATCAATCATTACAAGCTGGCTTACGAACGTGCCTTTGCAGGTGAAATTTTTCTGGAGATTGAACACGAAACTTTCCCCGAGGAAAATTGGCTGGAAATTTCCTTTCGACCGATCCTGATGAACACAGAGGTCATCGGGGTAGCTTGCCAGACACGCGACATTACGCTTGCCAAAAAGAGCGAACGACAACTGCGGGAGAGTGCGCTATTTACACGTGGCGTGCTTAATTCACTTGCTTCTCATATCGCCGTAATAAATCAGGAGGGTTTAATTATCGATGTAAACGAAGCCTGGGAGCTTTTTGCAATAGAAAACTGTCCTGTCGTGTCTCAGCAGCCGGGGAAGGAAAGCAGTTATTTCGACGCCTGTAAAAACGCTATCGCCGATGGCGATCTCCATGCTGCTAAAGCATTGCAGGGTATCAAGAATATCTTTCTGGGTGTTTCCCCGGTATTCTATATGGAGTACCCCTGCCATTCACCAACAAAAAAAAGATGGTTCGGAATGAGGGCCTCTAAATTTGAAAGCAAGGGAGCTTTTGTAGTCGTCTCTCATTTAGATATTACCGATCGCAGGAAAGCCGAACAAATCCTTCGCCGGAGCGAGGGTCGTTTGCGCGAGGCTCAGGGAATAGCCAAAATTGGCAGCTGGGAGGCTGACTTTTCTACTGAGAACGTGATATGGTCTGATGAAACCTACCGGGTCTTTGGTGTGGATAGAAAAGAAAAGCAATTGTCCTATATTGACTTTTTAGGATATGTCCATCCCGACGACAAGGAGAAAGTCAATCTTGCCTTCACAGATTCATGGGCTCATGATAAGGCGAATACGCTGGAGCATCGGATAATCACCCCCGCCGGCATCATAAAAAATATAGAAGATCGCTGGCGGATATACTCAGATGGAGCGTCTGTAAAAGCAGCAGGCACCGTTCAGGATATTACTGAACGAAAAAATGCGGAAACGGAACGCTCACAGATCATCAAGGACCTTATTCACCGAAACCAGGACCTGGAACAATTTTCT
>CAZFQV010000129.1:0-6701 GCA_964521175.1 uncultured Sphingobacterium sp. | reverse complement strand
GCACAATCATCGGTTCCTCAGAAAACAATTCTCCCGAAAGTCCGGAAAAATATAACGAATCTACCCCTTCGCGGCCAGAAGGGGAGAGACCTCTGGATGCACCCATGGTTTCGATGGATCTGCGGAAGTTTATGAAACAGATCAAAGAAGAACAAGCCTGGAAGACCGGTGAGCGCAATGCAATCACTGTTTTTAAGACTAGTGGTCTCAGTATCGTAATGATTGCTTTACATGAAGGTGCTGAACTAAAAACTCATAAGGCGGCCGGAATGATTTGCCTTCAGGTTCTAGAGGGAGAAATAACATTTATTACAGAAAGTGAATCGACCGTGCTTGAAACCGGCCAGATGCTTACACTTCATCAGGGTATCCTGCACAGCGTAACTGGAAACAAAGAATCTGTATTTCTTTTAACAGTTGCTAATTTACCGGTATGACTTGACTAATCTCCACACGCTTTATTATCTTCTCGAGCTGGCGGGTACTTTCGCCTTTGCCATAAGCGGGGCAACCGCTGCGAAACAGCGTGGTCTTGATCTTTTTGGTATTTGTGCTATTGCGTTTACCGTATCGTGTGGCGGTGGGATTATTCGCGACCTTTGTATCGGAGCCATTCCTCCCGCTGGACTCGCTATATGGTACTATCTCTTTACGGCACTCATCGCAGCGGCAATGACTATCGGTTTCTATCCCGTAGTAAGACGATTAAAGCGACCTGTCTTATTGTTTGATGCCGTTGGCTTATCGATGTTTGCAGTGACGGGCGCACAGAAGGTTCTTTCTTACGGGCACAACGGCGAGGTAGCGGTTCTTTTAGGAGTGTTCACCGCTGTTGGCGGGGGCGTATTCCGTGATATTCTGTTAGGCCGCATACCGGTGATATTAGAAAGAGAAATCTATGCATCCGCGGCCCTTATCGGTGCCCTGATTGTGGTTTTAGGAAATTACGCGCAATGGCTGTCAAGTGACTCGATAGCAGTCATCGCATTCGTGATATCCTTTACCTTACGAATGTTATCTCTCCACTATCATTGGAACCTACCCGTTTTCTCAAGCCAAAAATCCAATTCCGGATAAGTTGGATCACTTACTACTTGATCATTCTAAGTGTATTCAAATTTTTCTTTTGAGGTTTACCGGTACTGAGGTTTATCTCTTCTTTAAGAAAACTAATGAAGCAGTCGAAGTATGCAGGGTATTCTCTGTCTCTGATCCTGGCAATGTACTGTTGGCGAAAAAATCCCCCTGGATTAATTCTTACCGGATGAAGATGATCAGTTAAATAGGGCTGTAAGGCCCAGTTAGCCATCACAATAACTCCCATGTTGGCTTTAACAAGTTCTATAGCTGCTTCTGTAAGAGGTAATATGATTAGCTTTTTTGGCTTAATCGATTTAGGTAAGAGTTGTGTTCTGAAAATTGACACTGTATCGAGTGGGAGTGAATGGATAATTAAAGTCGCATTTCTGAAGTCTTCCGCACTGACATAATCGAGCTCTGCCCAGGGATGTTTATGACTGACCAGGGCGAACATTTCATCAGTAAACAGGTTGATGAACTCTACTTGTTCAATCTCTTCCGGATTGCTCGTAATGGCTAAATCCAGCTCACCCTGTATTAATTTTTCGATGGGGCGGTGTGTAGCTTCAAAAACGATCTCAATCTCGACATTTGGAAATTTTTCCTGGAACTTTTTAAGTACCGGAGGCAACCAATGATAACTGGTATAGCATTCGGTACTGATTCTGATCACTCCGTTTTCGTTTTGCATCATTTTTTTGATCTCTGCTTCTACGGTATCCAGCTCCCGGATGATCTTATTCGCGGTGGAATAAAGCTTCTTTCCGACAGGTGTGAGGATTAGTTTTTTGTTCCTCCTGTAAAAGAGAAGCGTGCCTACTTGTTGTTCGACTTCTTTTAACTGGTAGCTTAGTGCACTTTGTGACAGATGTAAGATATCCATGGCTCGCGTAATACTGCCTTCTTCCACAATAGCTTTTATAAGCTTCAGATATCGTATTTCCATAATAATGAGATGAAAGGTGCCCGGTTGGGCACCGTTTAAGCCCGACTATTGAATTATGAAAGCTACGTTAATATTTCATCTTTTTGATGATTTTTTTTCCATTCTTCGAGTTCTCTTGCAGCTTCCGGGTCATCATCAAAGTCATGGATGAGATTTGAGCTCATCGTTTCAGAGAATGGCACATTCTGAGGGATAAAGTCTTCTGAATGACCAGGTTTGCTATAATCATAAGGCCAGCGATATACTGTAGGAATCTCACCTGGCCAGTTACCGTGGATGTGTTTAACTGCGGTTGTCCATTCCAATGTATTTGATTTCCATGGATTCCGGGAGGATACTTTACCGTAAAAGATAGAATGGAAGAAATTCCAAAGAAAGGCAACCTGTACAAGTGCAGCTGCAATGGCCGACCATGAAACGAACTGGTTTACTGCGATCCAGGGCTTCATAAAGGTGAATTCTGTAAAAGCATAATAACGTCTTGGAACCCCGTCTATACCCATGAAGTGCATGGGAAAGAACACAAAATATGCACAGATGAAAGTGAGCCAGAAATGGAAATATCCCAATTTTTCATCCATCATTCTGCCGAATAGTTTAGGAAACCAATGGTATACACCTGCGAGCATTCCGAATATAGACGCACAACCCATTACTAAATGGAAATGCGCAACGACAAAATAGGTATCATGCAAATTGATATCCAGTGCTGCATTTCCAAGATATATACCGGTTAAACCACCAGAAATTAAAAATGACACAAATCCTATGGCGAATAAAAGCGCCGGAGTCATCCGTAGATTCCCTCGCCATAGCGTAGCCAGGTAGTTGAACGTCTTAACGGCTGAAGGAACGGCAATTATCAGTGTTGTAATCATAAATACCCCTCCCAGGAAGGGGTTCATCCCTGACACGAACATATGATGTCCCCAAACCAGGAAGGAGAGCGTTACGATACCGATAAGGGAATATACCATGGCGTGGTACCCGAAAATTGGTTTGCGACTGTTGGTTGACATGACTTCCGAAACTATTCCGAATGCAGGCAAAATGGCAATATAGACCTCAGGGTGACCCAAAAACCAGAATAAGTGTTCCCATAGGATAGGGCTTCCACCCTGATTCGGCAACACCTGCCCGCCCAATACGATGTCTGATAAATAAAAGCTGGTTCCAAAACTGCGGTCGAATATCAGTAGTATAACTGCTCCGACAAGAACAGGAAAGGATAGTGCGCCAATAACAGCCGTAAGAAGAAGCCCCCAGATTGTAAGTGGCATTTTCCACATAGTCATACCCCTGGTGCGAAGATTTAATACGGTAGAGATATAATTTAAAGCGCCCATCATAGAGGACACGATAAAAAGTCCTACGCTAATCAGCCATAAAGTCATTCCTGTCCCTGAGCCCGAGATAGCCGTCGGCAGCGCAGATAGCGGCGGATAAACAGTCCATCCTGCACTAGCCGGACCGCTTTGCACGAAAAACGACGACATCATTACTAAACAGGAAGCAAGAAAAAACCAATATGACAGCATATTCACGAAAGGTGATGCCATATCCCTTGCCCCGATTTGGAGCGGAATTAATAGATTACTGAATGTGCCGCTTAAACCGGCAGTCAGCACAAAAAATACCATAATGGTCCCGTGGATGGTAATTAATGCGAGATAGAAATCCGGCTTTATTCTTCCACCCTCGGCCCAATGACCTAAAAATACTTCCAGAAGAGGAAAGGAGCTGTCGGGCCAACCCAACTGAATTCTAAAAAGCACAGATAAGATCATGGCAAAAACGGCCATAATAATAGCTGTTATCAGGAATTGTTTTGCGATCATCTTATGATCCTGACTAAATATATATTTAGTCAGGAAATTTTCATGATGATGGGTGTGCGCAATGTCTGGTTCTGCATTAAGAGTTGTCATGGTGTGTAGATAAATATTAATTGATGCCAGGATTAGCAGCAATTTCCTCTTATCTTCAGGAACCAAACTGCCTTTCCGATTAATTTGTTTGCTATTCTGCCATGAATAGCTGTCAGAGGCTATGACGATATTTCGGCATAGGCACGTTCAATATCAGCCTTGATGTCGTCAACATGCTCCAAGCCTACCGAAAGCCTTAATAAAGCCGGTGTGACCCCCGCTGCCAGCTGCTCCTCGTCACTTAACTGTTGGTGGGTTGTCGCTGAAGGTTGGATAATCAAAGTCTTAGTATCCCCTACATTGGCCAGGTGACTAATGAGTTTTAAATTATCAACAAATTTCGTCGCTTGCTGTTTTCCCCCTTTTATCTCAAAAGAAAGCACCCCGCCAAAGCCGTTCTTTAAATACTTTTTGGCGTTTTTATGATGGGGGCTGCTCTCGAGCCCGGGATAATTCACCCTTTCAACCCAAGGTAGCTGATTGAGCCATCTGGCGATTTCAAGTGCATTATCCACATGGCGTTGAACCCGTAAAGAGAGGGTTTCAAGTCCCTGAATGAGCAGGAATGAATTGAATGGCGATATTGCTGAGCCGAAATCACGCAGTCCTTCGACCCTGGCTCTGATGATGAACTGAATATTACCAAATGGTCCCTTGCTGCCAAATACATCGTTAAATACTAAACCATGATAGCCTAGTGAGGGCTCAGAAAAAACGGGGAACTTACCATTGCCCCAATTGTAATTTCCTCCGTCTACAATTACACCACCGATACTATTTCCCTGACCGCCGATCCATTTTGTCGCCGCCTGGACGACTACATTAGCACCGTGGTCAATTGGTCGGAAAAGATACCCTGCTGCAGCAAAAGTGTTATCGACAATAAAAGGGATATCATATTTTTTTGCTACGGCTGCAATCTTGTCAAAATCAGGAATACTGAAGTCGGGATTACCAATTGTCTCAACAAAAAGCGCCTTAGTCTTATCGTCAATCAGACTCTCCATACTATCGGCATTATCGCCCTTCGCAAAGCGCGCCTCGATGCCAAGTCGTTTGAATGCGACCTTAAATTGGTTATGTGATCCCCCGTACAGGAATGAGCTGGTGACAAAATTATCGCCCGCTTCCAGGATGTTATTGAGCGCAATGAATTGGGCTGCCATACCCGATGCGACAGCCAGTCCGCCCACACCGCCTTCAAGAGCAGCGACCCGTTTTTCAAAAACGTCTGTGGTGGGGTTCATGATACGCGTGTATATATTCCCAAATTCCTTTAATCCGAATAGATTTGCACCATGTTCAGAATTCTTGAATACAAAAGACGTAGTTTGATAAATAGGCACAGCGCGTGATCCTGTAGTCGGATCCGGTTCTTGCCCGGCGTGAACCTGTAAGGTCTCGAACTTTAAATTTTCAGATGACATAAATAAGAGTTTATCTCGATGCGGCGGACGAGAATATCCGGGGCATTTTATGAGTATGATTGTACATGCAAGTTAAGTCTCCCTCAATAAAAGAACTCCTGATTTCCATGAAATTATTAAATGTTATATATTGAATTTTCTCATTAATAATCCTTGTCTTAGCTACATAAACTAATATAGCCTGCCGAATCCCGGGCCTTTCTTTATTATCTTCTTCCTGATCGCAGCAGGGCTGGTATATTCTTTGCGGCAAAGCCGGTATCTTTGCGGCATGTTCCGTGTTTGGAAACGGTACTGCATCAAAGATGGATGACCTTAGACTAAGAATTAGTCAATGCAGAGTATGTAAAGATCAATTACCTCATGAACCAAGGCCTGTTGTGCAACTGAGTTCGTCAGCCGGTATCATTATCGTCGGGCAGGCTCCGGGAAGACGTGTACATGAAAGTGGGATCCCATGGGATGATGCCAGTGGGTACAAATTAAGAGAATGGTTAGGTCTCGGGAAAACAGAATTCTACAATCCCGGGTATGTTTCTATTATGCCGATGGGTTTTTGCTATCCCGGTAAAGGGCGTACAGGGGATCTTCCTCCGCGAAGGGAATGCGCTCCTCTTTGGCATGATGAAATATTAAGTCATTATCCTATTCCGCCTCTCATGCTACTCATCGGTCAATATGCGCAGCGTTACTATCTTAAAAGCGGCTGTAAGAGTACTCTGACAGATACCGTTAAAAGCTTCAGGGAATATCTACCCCTATATTTCCCGTTACCGCATCCCTCTCCCCGGAATCAGTACTGGCTGAAGAAGAATCCCTGGTTCGGGGAGAAGGTTATTCCAGTATTACAGCATGAAATAAGAATTAGGATCTAAGCTCTGCTGAAGGCATGCAACTCGTATTATTGATGGACTGCGTACCATGCTGCTCCTGATAGGGCAGTTTTATTATTCATGACAATGCTTACGGGTATTTTTTCGAGTAAATCATTCATTCTACCGCTCTGACAGAAAGAAGATAGAAAATCAAATGTCTCGAATAAATGCACAATCTGGGGAGATATACCGCCACCTATATATAATCCTCCTGTTGCGTTATTTTTTAACGCGAGATTCGCCGATTCATACCCAAGATACCGTATAAACAAGGCCATTGTTTCATTGCAGATAGCATTGTTCTCTGCTTCTCTACTAATTATGGCAGGATCGACGCCGTTCATAAACATTTCTTTTAACGAGGACGGTTCTTCTCTTTTCTTTTCATCGCGAAGAAAGGTGTAAATGTTAACGATACCTTGTCCGCTGACTATTCTTTCCCAGC
>CAZFQV010000128.1:6445-6709 GCA_964521175.1 uncultured Sphingobacterium sp. | reverse complement strand
GTGTCCGGCTAGCTTCAGGCTGAAATCTTTATTTTTCAACAATTCGGCTACCCTTTTCAGACTTGCATGTGATGTGGGACGAATAGTTGCCTTACCGAAATCGAATTCCAAATTCTTAATTGCATCTGCAACTACTCTTCGGTCTTCTTCAGTTACCACAACTCTTACCGCATTCACCGTAGTAACCTTAATTGGACATCCGTAACCATCTACCTGAGTTCCCGCAGGAGTATCAGGGCATTTATCAAAGTAATCAGAAACACC
>CAZFQV010000128.1:0-6435 GCA_964521175.1 uncultured Sphingobacterium sp. | reverse complement strand
TATCTGAATCGTTTAGAAAACGCTTCCAGTCCGTATCAAGTTGGGCAAGGCGTGCGTCGTTTCTCTCACGTTCTTTGGCTAATTCTGATTGTAAGGCTGCATTCCGCATAATATAATCATCCTGCAAGGCTGCTACAGGGTTATAAGACGCAAGTTGCGGCTTAGTTTTACCGCCTAAGGCAAATCCCAGCCCGATATGAGTGTAGGAAAACTTATCGTTCTGAGGACCGGCACGATAACCATCGAGATTGTCTCCATCTACAAAGTTCATGGTGTATCCGAGGTCGAGATTAATATTGTCGGTTAAGAAAAACTTAAGCCCCACTCCTGCGGGGATAAAGGATTCTTCCACATTTTCGCCGGCATTAAACTTGGCTTCTAGTCCGGCATTATCCTTTGTAGTTACCTTGTAACCCATTAAACCATATCCGGCACTGAGGTATGGCTGAACCAAATATTGACGGTTCATCCAGTAAATATTGCCGAGGCTAAGTTGAGCACTCAGGCTAGCTGCATATGATATCCTGGTATTATATGAGTCATACGGACTTACAGGAGGCATTCCGTTTCCCCAGGGTTCTGAGTTGTCTGCCTGCAGTTTACCGCCCAAAAAGTCTGCCTGTATGCCAAAAGCCGGTAATATTTGCTTTTTAATAAAGGCTCCGTAGCCAAAATCGGCTTTCCATTTAGTGAAGTCGTTTTTGCCGGAAAAAGTTGTCGGCGCAAGTATACCTGCATTAATTCCAACAGACCAGGAGCTAAAAGCCGAGGCCGGTGAAAACAGTTTAGGTGGGGTCAGAGAACGAGCCTCGTTGTCCTGGCCGAAAGACTCTGCCGATACCATCAACCCTAAAGCTAAGGCCGAAAGTTTTAGAAATTTTGATTTCATAAGTATAGAATTTATCTGCTCCCTTTATTACAAGAGTTATACCAAAAGACGAACCTTACTTGAAAGCCGGAAAACGCTCAACATACGCTACTGATAAACAGCTTATTACAGCTCCAATTAAGGATTTCAATGAGTGGAACAGATACGGCTTGATGTCCTAAATAGACAAACGTTCTCCTTCAATATTCCTATCTTTATAGCATGATCTCTCGAAAAGATTATGCGTCCTTTATAAAAGCCGAAGCCGCCAGGCTAGGCTTTCAATCATGCGGCATATCACCAGCAGGTTTTTTGGAAGAAGAAGCCCCCAGACTGGAAAGCTGGCTAAACAAAGGTCGACACGGCGAAATGAGCTACATGGAAAACCATTTCGACAAAAGGCTGGATCCAACTCAGCTCGTTGACGGTGCAAAATCAGTTATTTCCCTCACATTAAACTATTACCAGG
Organism: uncultured Sphingobacterium sp.; assembly: GCA_964521175.1. Classification (GTDB taxonomy): domain Bacteria; phylum Bacteroidota; class Bacteroidia; order Sphingobacteriales; family Sphingobacteriaceae; genus Daejeonella. The sequence continues at coordinate 5,098 of CAZFQV010000128.1, read as the reverse complement.
ATACAGAGCAGGCTGATCCCACTGCTCCCAAAATAAGTAAATATGCATATGGTACAGATTATCACTTTGTAATCAAGGATAAGCTTAAGCAGCTTATGGAGGCCATCCGTGAACAAATTGGAGAAGTTAACGGCAGGGCATTTGTTGATTCCGCACCCGTGCTTGACAAAGCCTGGGCAAAAAAGTCGGGCCTGGGCTGGATCGGAAAAAATGCGAACCTAATCAGTAAGAAGACCGGATCCTTCTTCTTCCTTGCCGAGCTGATCACTGATCTGGAAACGGAATATGATCTTGCGCCTGCGGCTGATCATTGCGGAACCTGCACCCGCTGCATGGACGCCTGCCCTACTGAGGCAATCGTAGCTCCATATATTGTGGATGGAAGCCGGTGTATATCTTATTTGACCATTGAGCTTAAAAATGAATTACCCACAGAATTTAAAGGAAAAATGGATAACTGGGTGTTCGGCTGTGATATTTGTCAAGACGTTTGTCCCTGGAACAAATTTTCCCTGCCGACGAACGAAAATGCTTTCCAGCCACGACCCGAGCTTCTTGAGATGAAGACCAGAGACTGGCAGGAGATCACCGAAGAAACTTTCAGAGCAGTGTTTAAAGATTCTCCGGTAAAACGCACCAAATTCAGCGGCCTTAAAAGGAATATTGATTTTTTGAGATCAGCCGACGGCTGTGAGTAAACGACATTACTAAAATATTTAGTTTGCTTTCTGGTTCACATATCCGACATTTGATATACAATTGTAATATTTTCATAAAATATTGAAAACAGTTAAGCAATAGCTTAAGTCTGTATGATAAGGAAAGCAATAATTATCAGAACATTACAAGATGGCAAGCGTTGGAAAATGCCCGCATTTACTGCCGGGAAGTTACATTGGAGGATAAAACCTTTATAATAATTGCTTCCGAATTGCTGACAAGGAAGAAGACACAAAAAATAAATAAAAAGATATTAACTATAATCCATAATGTAGCAAGCTATGATTACCAGGAAATCATCGACCCCAATTCAGATTAAGGAATCTTTTGATGAACTGTTCAATAGCTTTAACGAACAGGAATTATTAGATCAGGAGGCGCGATTATTGTCATTTCACTTTTTAAGTGAAATAGAGAGCGCTATGGAAAAGCAAAAAATGAGTAAAAAGATATTAGCCGAAAAGGTAAACACATCTGCTAGTTATATTACCCGGCTTTTCCGCGGAGATCGCTTGCTTAATTTTAATATTCTGGCAAAAATGCAAAGGGCTTTGGGTATAAAGTTCGATATTAAAGGAAAAGAAATTCATTCAAGCTATTCTAAGAAAGAGTTTGAAGATATCCTCATTCTAAGTAGTAAACAAGCATAGACAAAAAACCTAATTTCCAATAAACTTTATAAGAATACTGATTTTTAACTTTCTAATTACCTGAACGTATCACGTAAAACTTACAACGTAAAACCTCCTCCCCCTTTCCATCACATTTTCCCGGCATTCCGTCACATTTATTAGCACCGCAGCTATAGCCTGCCTATTCTTGTTTCATAATTCAATTTAATAATCACAGGGAATTTCCCACAAAGAATGAATAATGAAACAATACTTATATTTATTAATACTTATTTGCTGTCTCAACCTGAGCCTTCAGGCCCAAAACAAACAGGATATTGCTTATGAAATTAAAGGCATTATCGCTGATTCAGCAAGCAGGCAGGCATTGGATTATACAACTATAGGTTTAAAGACCGACAAAAACATTCCCGTTAAGTCCAGCCTGAGCAGATCAGACGGATCTTTTCTTATCAGCGGCATCAGACCGGGAAGTTACAGGCTGTCGGTCATTTCTGTAGGGTACCAGGTCAAAAATATCCTACTTAAAGTGGAGGAAAGCCATCACACCAAAGATATGGGGACGATTTTTATCGCTGCCCAGACAAATCAGCTCAAAGAAGTGGTAGTTACTGCTGATAGACCTATAATAAAGCAGGAAGTCGACCGGATCACTTACGACCTGCAGGCCGATCCGGAAAGCAAGACCAATAGTGTAATGGAGATGATGAGAAAAGTCCCCTTGTTATCTGTAGATGGGGATGATAATATCCTGCTTAAAGGAGACGCTAACTATAAGATCCTGATTAACGGAAGGCCCTCAAGCATGATGGAGCGTAATGCTAAAGATATCCTGAAAAGCATGCCGGCATCCAGTATTCAGAACATCGAGGTTATTACCAATCCTCCATCAAAATATGATGCGGAAGGAATTGCCGGCATTATCAATATCGTCACTAATAAAAATGTGGATAATGGCTATAATGGCTCCCTGAATGTAAGTCACCGCTTCCCTTCAGGCGGCCCCGGCACAGGAGGATCGGCAACATTTAAACAGGGAAAACTGGGTATTTCCGCTTACGGCGGAGCTAATTTATCGGAAACACCGCTTATCGGGAATTCTATATTCCGGACAAGCAGCGGCATTAATACCACTGACCTTGCCCAGCTAAGCAGCCGTGCATCAGATAATAAGAGCGGATATTTCGGAACTGAGCTAAGCTTCGAACTGGATAGTCTGAACCTGATCACCGGGCAGTTTAATATTAACGGGAACCGCAATGAAAGCACAAATTACCAGAGCTCCGTACTGAATGGCCAGGGCGGCCTGCTTCAAAGTTACGATCTTGAATCAGCTAATGAAGGCTGGGGAAAAGGGCTGGATGCAGCCCTGAACTACCAATTAGGCTTTAAAAAGAATAAGAGCCAGCTGCTTACATTTTCGTACCGTTACTATTCTTACCGGAATCAGCAAAGTAATCAGCTGGCAAGCTCCAACCCCTTCAATTATAATTTGCCTGATTATAACCAGCATAATGACGGAGGATCTTCAGAGCAAACCTTTCAGGTCGATTATATACAGCCTCTCAAAAAACTGACCATAGAGGCAGGTATAAAGGGGATCCACCGGAATAACGATAGTGACTTTCAGTTCAGATCATTCAACAAGGGTACAGGCCAGTTTGAAACAGATCCATTGCGGACCAATGTATTTGATAATACACAGGATGTGCTCGGAGCTTATAATACCTACCAGTATAATCTGAAAAACTGGGGATTTAAGGGAGGCTTCCGGCTTGAAAAGACCATTATCGATGCCGATTTTATATCAGGCAATGCACAGGTACGCAAGGAATATCTTAATTTAATTCCGTCAGTAAACATTAACAGGAAATTTAAAGATATGAGCAGTATAAACCTGGGATTTTCGCAAAGGATACAGCGTCCGGGCATCTACCAGCTTAATCCATTCGTGGATCGCTCGAACCCCAATTTTGAGTCGACAGGAAACCCTGACTTACATCCTACGGTTGGCAGTAATCTGTCAATAGGTTACAGCAAATATAAAAAGGGATCCTTTAATTTCATGCTGGGCTACCAGTTCTTTGAAGATCTGATCATGCCCGTTTCAATTTTTGATCCGCTTAGCTATATTACCCGTAATTCTTATGATAATACCGGGAGAGCGAGGCTGTTTACCGCTAATCTTAACGTGAATTACCCCATAACCAGGAAGATGAATTTCAGCTTTAACGGAGGTCTTGCCCATGGCAGGGTACGCGGCATAGTAAATAACGAACTAGTTAAGAACGAAGGGTTTATGTATAATTTTAATTCTTCGGCCGGCTACCGTTTCGAAAAGGGATGGCGTTTGAATGCCAGTGTAAACGTAAGCGGGCCAAATCTGACATTGCAGGGTTCCTCAAATTCTTATATTGGAAGTTCCTTCATTGTAAATAAGGATCTTGTCAAAGATAAACTGTCGTTTTCTGCTGCGGTGAATAACCCGTTCAGTAAATATAGGACTAACATCCGGGAGTCATTCGGACCGGATTTCTTTCAGACCAGTAATTTTCAGACATTTTACAGAACGTTTAACACCAGCCTGAACTACCGTTTTGGAAAGCTAAAAGCAAATATCAAAAAGAATTCAAGAGGCATACGGAACGATGATGTCTCAAACAACACGACTCTATAATTATGGATATGAAATATTTATTAAAGACTCCGGCCGATATTAAAAGGATAGAATATTGGCTTGCAACGACAGTATTTGTATTCTCTGTTTTCTTTTTGCTGTCTGATGCGGTGAGGGACTCATGGCCACCGAATCAGGAACGGTTTCGCCGGGCATATCAGCACTATTCCTATTTCGCTAATTACTTCTTCCCGACGCTGATTCGTTATATCACATTTTACGGAGCTTATTTGATGATGGCCTTCATCGTGGTACCCCAGTTACTTAAAAGGAAACAGGTAAGCGTGTATATCATATTAACAGTTTCTGCATTTTACCTGATCAGCGTAATACTCGCTATAACCGACACCTGGATCAAAGGATACCGCTTTGGTTCACAGACACAGCAAGAAGTTTACAACAGTCTATTCCAGGACAACCTGATCTATTCTCTATGGCTACTGATGATGTTCGCCATGTATTATTCCGTCCAATTCACCGCAATCTACTTACTCGAAAACTCAGCAGTCATCCAGTCACGTTACAAGCTGTTAGGCCGTGATGGTATCTATGCGTTCATAGTTTGGATGATCGGACTCTTTTTGCTATCGCTCAGCAAGACGGAAATTAATACCATAATGGTATTGTCTTGCAGTTCTTTAGCCGGAATTATACTTTATTGTTATTCGCTTTACGCCATCCTTCCGGGGATTCAACGCGAGGCAAGGTCTTTCCGTGTCTTTCTCAAACGTCTGCTGCTGCCTGTATTTTTAAGCTCACTAGTCATATTTTTCCTTTTGATGGTCTTTCTGCCCAATCAAAGCAATGGCGTTGCCTTTATGACGGCATTTTTTAATGCCGGATTTCAGTTACTATTTATGGCGCCCCTGGCCTGGTACGTCTACAAACATCGTACGACGGTGGACTATGAGATTAAAGGCCTGCAAACTGCTTTGGGCCGCTCTACAGCAGATCTGAGTTTTCTCAGATCACAGATTAATCCTCATTTTCTCTTTAATGTATTAAATACTCTTTACGGAACGGCTTTGCAAGAGGGCGCGGAGCGCACTTCGGAAGGAATTCAAAAACT
>CAZFQV010000127.1:0-6731 GCA_964521175.1 uncultured Sphingobacterium sp. | reverse complement strand
CCAGATGGAGCATGCAATTCAGATACTTCAATTTCAATCATCCGAGTGGAATTAAAATCGATTGGAAAGGATGTGTCGCAAGCGGCATTCAGTTGAAAGATGTTCATCCTGAACTTGTAATTGAAAATTAGATTTAGATGTATGTTAAAGTCAGCTCTAACCAAAAATATAATACGGTCGCCACTTTATGATTCGGAAAGTAATATATCCATTACTTCTTTAAGTGAGATTTATCCTGGTGCTACGGTTGTCTATTATGATGCGGAGATTGGACATCTGCAAACTAAAGAAATAGAAAATATCGACAGCTATTACGACGAAGATTATCAATTTTTTGACCAAAGCGATGAAGAGGATATCCTCTATAAGGTCGTTGACGGAAATCAAGTATTTCGCCAACAGCACCAAGTCGATACGTTAATATCAAAAAATGTTGTACACCAGGACGCCAGGGTGCTTGATTATGGTTGTGCAAAGGGTACGGTATTGAAACGACTTTCAGCCACGCGACCCGACGTTAAGCCATACCTTTTTGATGTCAGTCAGATGTATGTTCATCTTTGGGAGAAATTTGTAAATCAGGATCAATATGCTTCGTACACCCCGAAAGCAGAGTGGAAAGGCACATTCGATCTGGTAACCTCATTTTTTGCCTTTGAACATACCCCCGACCCGCTTAAGGAATTGGCGGCAATAAAGGAATTGTTAAAGGATGATGGACTAGTGTATTTGATAGTACCTAATGTTTACGAGAACGCGGCTGATTTTATAGTCGCAGATCACGTACATCACTACAGCGAGATTTCACTTAAGTATTTGCTTACAGCAGCCGGGTTTCAGACCGTTGAAATTGATGATACCTCACACTTTGCAGCATTTATTGCAATTGGGAAAAAAGTCAGTTTTAGTATGGCGAAATTTGTCGCCGATACACACGATTTGGAAATGGTAGAGTCCAAAAGTAAAGATCTTGCTAGTTATTGGGATGGTCTTAGCAATCAAATAAGAAGTTATGAAAAATCATTAAACGGACAAAAAATTGCAATATACGGAGCAGGAGTGTACGGTAATTTTATTTCTACCTGTCTTGAAGAAATCGACAACCTTGCCTATTTCGTAGATCAGAACTCCTTGTTACGAGGTAAATTCATAATGGGGAAACCTGTTATTCACCCGGACGATCTTCCTGATGAAATCGAGCATATTATTGTAGGACTAAATCCTAAAATAGCTAAATCTGCAATGGAAAGTATCAGCAGTTGGGAAAATAAAAAACGAACCTTTTTCTACATATAATCGCATATGACTTATCCCAATTTTAAAATATTCTTATATGCTTTGTATGATAAAGCTCCTTTTCAAAAGAAAAAATTGGAGAAATATCTTGGCACAAAGTCGCAACTATTTTTCGATGAGGCTGAAGAGTTTTCTATTCAATATCTGGATTATTTACAAAGTCAGAATATTCCTGTTGATTATGCCATTGGCGCTTACGTCAAAATGTGCAATGAAATGATGAAATGCCAGGTTGGCTTCATGAGGACCGGTAAGTATCCGGTTAGCCTTGCTAGTGAAGCTTTGGATAATGTGTATAATGACTCTGCGGCAATGCAGTCGTACATGATTGGTTTAGCGCTCTCGCAATACTTGTGGTCATCTCACTACACAATTTTTAATTGTTTCAAGGAGGCTCTCAAACAAAACAAAAATAATACGAAATCATATCTTGAGATTGGCCCAGGACATGGTCTGTTTCTTAGCCACGCTATGCAAACTCTGCTATCCTGCGATAAGTTTGTGGCAGTAGATATTAGTGATACTTCGATACAAATAACGAAGTCTATCATGCAGCATATATATCCCGAACAAGCTCCCAAGATCGATTATTATCACGGAGATATGCTCGACCTGAACTTAAAAGAGAAATACGATTTTATTACCATGGGCGAGGTAATAGAGCACGTTAACTTTCCTGATAAGCTCCTGATTAAATTAAGGGATTTGTTGTCTGCACAAGGCAAAGCCTTTGTTTCTACATGTGTTGACTGTCCTGCAATTGATCACGTATATCATTTCAAGTCTGTGGAAGAAATACGCCAGCTATTAGGCGCATGTGGACTGTCTATCATAAATGAAGAAATTTGTCCCGTCGAAGATCTACCAATGGAAGAAGTCGTAAGGCGTAGGATTACTATAAACTATTGTGCGATAGTGCAAAAAGCAGACAATGTCAAAGTTTGATGATATAAGTCTCGGTGATAAAGCCAGTATAAATCACTTGGTTACACAGGACGATATAGAAAAGTTTGTTCAGTTAACAGGAGATGATAATAAGCTTCATATCAATGAGGAATATGCTGCAACTACATCCTTTAAGAAGCCCGTAGTGCATGGGATGCTTGGAGCATCATTTATTTCTACAATAATAGGAACGAAACTTCCAGGAGACGGAGCCTTGTGGTTTTCTCAAAACCTCGAGTTCTTACTACCCGTCAGGATCGGAGACAAACTTCAAATAACAGCGGAGGTTATAAAAAAAACCGAAAAACTGCAAATTATTGAACTTAAGACTGATATTTTTAATCAGCATAAACAGAAGGTGACTACTGGTATAGCGAAGGTTAAGATTGTGGAGCCGATCACTGAGGCTGATGAGCTAATTTCAGAAAAAGCTTTGCAAAAAGTCGCTTTAATTGTTGGTGCTACTGGGGGGATTGGAACAACCACATCATTAAAGCTAGCTGAGAGCGGTTTCGATGTAATTCTACACTTTCACGGCAATAAAACGCATGCATTTCAACTTAAAGATAAGATCGAAAAGTTGGGACGGAAAGCGGAAGTCATCCAGGCTGACATTACTTCGGAATCTGATGTTGAAGAAATGGAAGTGCAAATAAAGAACAAATTCGGATACTTGTCGGCCATTATTAACTGCTCAACATTAAAGACTCCTGCGGTGAAGTTTGAACTCCTGGACTGGGAAGATATGCAGAGCCATCTTGATGTAAATATCAAAGGTAATTTTTTGCTTCTTAAGCATTTACTACCCTTAATGCTTGTCAATAGCTACGGGAAGATTGTGCTGATGACTACACAAGCGATAGAGAACCCGAATGCTGATTGGCTTCCATATATTACGGCAAAATCGGCACTTCATGGCTTTGCTAAAGCACTGGCTGTAGAATATGCTATGAAAGGTATCAGGGTAAACCTTGTGTCGCCTGGAATGACGGAGACGGATCTAATCGCGGATATACCTGAGAAAATAAAGCTCTTAACCGCAGCAAAAACTCCCTTGAGGCGTATTGCAACTCCTGAAGATGTAGCGAATGCAATTTCCTTTTTAGCATCTGAGGATTCAGATTTTATTACTGGTGAAACGATCCGGATCAATGGCGGGCAGGTAATGATATGAAAGATATAAAATATACGAGCATATTAGCAGCAAATAGGGTTTTAGCAGAGCGGCTCCAAGGTCAAAAAAAATATACTATTTCTGTACTTAGCAACATCATCACTAATCAATTATCTAGCATTTTAGAATATGTATTGCGTTCTAAAAGTGTTAACGCGGAGCTGACCATGGGAGATTATGATAATATCGTCCAGGACAGTGAGAAATATTCAAAATCAGATGCTGTAGTAATATTTTGGGAGCTTGCGAACTTGATGGACGGCTTACATTATAAAGCAAATATACTCGACAGCGAGACCCGCAAACAACTGATTCAAAAGACCATCAGCGAAATACAGTTCGTTTTTAAAAATCTTGCAGATACACCTGTAGTCCTTATTAATAAATTCAGTTCACTGGCTTTCAATTATCCCAATATCCGGGCAGACGAATTTGACCGGATGGGCGATGAGTTAAATAGCTATCTCATAGAGAATTTGCCAGATAATTTCGTACTTATCGATATCGATAGGGTTATATCAACCATATCAATTAAGGATTCTATAGACCTTAGATATTTTTATTCCTCAAAAGCACTATATACTGTCTCCTTCTTTAAGGAATACTCGAATTTTATAGCGCCTGTTTTTTTATCTGTAAATGGGAAGTCAAAAAAGGCACTAATTTTTGACTGCGATAATACTTTATGGAAAGGAATAGTAGGGGAGGATGGGATAGAGGGGATAGAACTTTCTTCAGTCACAAAAACAGGGACAATATTTGAAGAGATCCACCATCTCGCGTTAGATCTTGCCGATAAAGGGGTTATTTTAGGACTATGTAGTAAGAACAACGCAGGAGACGTAACAGAAGTTTTTGACAAACGTAAAGACCTGGTTTTGAGACCAGAAAATATTGTCGTAAGCAAGGTCAATTGGAATGACAAAGCCAGTAATCTTAAAGACATATCCTCTGAGCTAAACATTGGTATTGATAGCATAGTATTTATTGATGATTCCGATTTTGAGATAAACTTTATAGCCGAATCGCTTCCCAATGTGAACGTAATCCAGGTTCCCGAAAGATTGTACGACTACCCCACTGCTCTCCGTGAGAACCTGGCGTTGTTTTATAATCATTCAAACACCTCTGAAGACAAGGCGCGGACATCAATGTACAAAGCTGAGTTAAATAGAAACGCTCAGCAGGAAGCTTTTGGAACATTGGATGAGTATCTAAGCTCGCTAAAACTAGTGCTGCAGATACAAGTTAACCAGGAAAGCCTTATACCACGACTGGCACAACTCACGCAAAAAACTAATCAGTTTAACCTAACAACAAAAAGGTATACTGCCACGGAGTTGTCAAGTATGATGAGATCTGGTGAGACCATACTGTTTTCATTTAGCCTTACGGATAAATTCGGTGATTATGGTACAACAGGCCTGAGTATCGTCCATATCGATGGCAGTACGGCACAATTAGACACCTTTTTGATGAGCTGCCGGGTTATAGGAAGGAATATTGAAGTAGCATTTTTAAATTATATAGTGCAATATTTGCAACGAGCCGGAGTAACTTTATTAAACTCATCATATAGCAAAACACTAAAGAATTCCCAAGTATCACTTTTTTATGAATCTCAAGGGTTTACGGTTACTATGGAGAAAGACGGTAAAAAGAATTACTGTGTAGAACTTAAGGATTACCAATTGACTAGAAACGATAGCATTCAAATAAATACATAATCTAAATGGACGAGAAGATAAAAGCAGTAATGGCGATGGTTTTTGGTAAAGAGCCGTCTGATATTGCGGAGAACGCATCTCCGGATACTATTGAAGAGTGGGATTCTCTTAACCACATGAATTTGATAGTGGGATTGGAGGAAGAATTTGGAGTGGAATTCAGCGAAGAGCAAATTGCAAGTATGCTCAACTATAAGCTTATTAAATTAACGCTCGAAGAGTTATAGTTAAGATGATTTTTAAAACAGTTAGACATCGTTTTAAGCTGTTTATAAAGAGTATTCAAATACTTTATAGGTACGATGTTTTGATTGAAAAAGCAGTGACCATAAAATATGTGGATTCAATTGTTTTTGGGAAGAAGTGTACTCTTCAATCAGGTGTATATTTGTATGGATCTCGAAATGGCAAAAATGTCATCTTCGGTAGTGATATAGTGATTGGTATGAACGGGGTTATATTGGGTGAGGGAGGTGTAACGATAGGTGATGGGACACATTTTGGACCTAACGTGGTTTTGACAACACAATATGGGGATAGAAAAAGTATTTCCGGAGATTATTCGGAAACGATATTGAAATATAAAGGGGTGAAACTTGGAAAGGGAGCTTGGATCGGTACCGGGAGTATAATTATGCCGGGTACGATTCTGGGGGATAATTGTGGCGTTGCTCCCAATTCTGTGGTGTACGGGATTTGGGGAGATAATGTTTATCTATCAGGTAATCCCGCAAGAAGAAGGAAGTTTTGATGGCAGTAAAAGTTGTAATTTCCCAGCCTATGTATTTCCCCTGGATAGGGATGTTTGAACAAGTTAAACTATGCGACATATTTTTACATTATGACGATGTACAATTTTCTAAAGGTAGTTTTACTAACCGTGTTCAAATAAAAACGGATACTGCTGAAGGATTTAAATGGCTTACTGTTCCTCTCAATGACTTCCAGTTAGGCGCTAAAATAAACGCCGTCCAAATTAATAATAATAAAGACTGGAAGGGGGATCACACAAGGCAGTTGGAGCACTGGTATAAAGATGCGCCTTTTCGTGACGAAATGTTAGCATTGTTTGAAAAGGTGGTAAAAACGAATTGTGAAACCATATCTGAACTCTCAGTACGAAGTCTGGAGGAGGTAAGTGATTACTACGGGCTTTTAGCAGGTCGCCAGTTTCATTTTTCATCAGAAATTCCGCTGGAAGGGAAGAGCTCTGAACGCGTTTTAAATTATGTGAAATATTTCAAAGGAACTGAGTATATCACCGGTTTAGGAGCACTAAAGTATCTCGACCATCAACTTTTTGAAGGAAATAATATTGCTGTTGAGTACATGGATTATCAAAAAGAGCCATACCCGCAGCAATACGATGTTTTCAATCCTTATGTGTCTATATTGGATCTTATCGCAAATACTGGAAAAAACGGATATAAATATATAATCTCATCAACAAAGAACTGGAAATTATTACATAAAGCTTAAAAATGGATCATATTAAACAATTTCATAACGAGAGACAAGAAAACATAGATCGACAGGGTAAAGATGTTGATGCTAAGCAGAAAGCTATGGATTTCATGCTGGCAACAGCA
>CAZFQV010000126.1:0-6758 GCA_964521175.1 uncultured Sphingobacterium sp. | reverse complement strand
CTCTCGCAAACAAAGACTACATCGTCGGATTTAAGGTAGCACATTATAATGGCCCACACTGGACACCAGTCGACCATGCCGTACAGGCGGGAAATCTCGCAGGAAATCTTCCGATAATGATCGATTTTGGAGGCAGCAAACCCGCACTTTCTATACAGGAGCTTTTCTTTAAACACCTACGCCCCGGTGATATCTTTACTCATTGCTTTGCCGAACTGGGCGACAGCAGAGAAAGCATTGTTGATGTGAAAACTAAGAAGGTTAAACCCTTCGTAATCGATGCGCAAAAGAGAGGAATAGTTTTCGACGTAGGTTATGGCGGTATTAGCTTCGCCTATTCACAGGCTATCCCCGCGCTTCAGCAGGGATTCTATCCAAACTCGATCAGCACTGACATGAATAAAGGCGCTATCAACGGCGCTATGAAAGATTTGCTCACCGTCATGTCAAAGTTTATGGCTATGGGAATGGATCTACAAACTGTAATCAAACTAACCACTCTTAACCCCGCAAAAGAAATTAAGCGGGAAGATCTGGGTAGCCTTTCTGTAGGATCTGATGCGGATATTGCCATTTTCAATGTCCGTCAGGGCAAATTTGGTTTCTTTGATTATACCGGCTTTAAAATGGATGCTGATAAGAAGCTGGAATGTGAACTTACTCTCCGCGCAGGGAAAATAGTATATAACTTAAATGGAATTACCGATCCCGTAATACTTAGCCCGCGGCACTAATATGATTAAGAGCATATGCGGCACAAATAGATAGCTTCATATGCTCTTATTTTTTCTTCAAAAAACAAGTTTTAAGAACTACACTCATCCCGTCAACCTTGCAATCTACCTCTTCCTGATCTTCGGTAAGTCTTATTTTCTTGATTACCGTTCCCTGTTTGATCGTTACCGATGACCCTTTTACCTTCAGACTTTTAATAAGTTGTACAGTATCCCCGTCGCTTAGGACATTTCCGTTACTGTCTTTTACTATTCTCTCTTCCATAATCCTGTAAAATTAACAAAAAAATCCCCTAATGCTGAATTAAAGCTCCATAGACGCCACTAAGTCTGTGAGAGAGCCGGCAATTGAACCAAAATGCATCGACCCCAGTGAGCGATCTGAAAAACCCGACCCCGAAAAGAGCACCTCTGGGTTTAAATTGCCAGATTAATTTATTAATATTATTGTAATTTTTAACATGTTTAATAAAAGGCACCCACTATCATACCCTTCCGATAGCTAACCTCTGACCAGCTATGAAAAGCTTTTGTGCCATCGCATTATTCCTGTCCATAAGTATTCAAGTGTATGCTCAGGACTCAGATGAAAGGCAGTACAGAAAATTACAAAGAACAATAGACCGTTACAGCAATCTAAATGAAAGAGAAACATGGGAGCAATTATCTCTTCCTGGCAATAAGGTCTTAAGGCTGAACGATACCTCGACCGTCATCCCACAGATAAAAAGACGTCTCGATCTGCTCGGCGATTTGCGTCGCGGTGATAAGTCAGTGGTTTACGATTCTAAAACAGTGGAGGCGGTCATGCAATTTCAATTGCGTCACGGGCTCGCAATAGACGGTATCATCGGACCGGCTGTTATGAAAGCATTGAACATTCGCCTGGCAAACCGAATCGCACAACTTAAAATAAATATGGCGAGGATTATGGCTGACACTACACGCATTATCGGTACCAGGATAATTGTCAATATCCCCGCTTATCACCTCTATGTGTTTGAGAATCATAAGAATGTTCTTTCAATGGACATTATTGTTGGAAAGACCAGCAATCCTACTGTTGTGTTTTCAGATACAGTGCGATATGTTGTTTTTAGTCCGTATTGGAATGTTCCCGCCAGCATCGTGAAAAATGAGATCCTGCCGGCCATCAATAAAAACAGCTCCTACCTCAGCAAAAATGACATGGAAATTACGGGTTACTCAGGGGGTCTGCCTGTTATCAGGCAAAATCCCGGTCCAGCCAATTCTCTCGGAAGAGTCAAATTCATCTTCCCGAATAAATACAATATCTACCTACATGACACTCCGTCCAAATCTCTATTTACTCTTGAAGACCGCGCTTTAAGTCATGGTTGTATCCGACTAAGCCAGCCTTTCGAACTGGCCAGATATCTTCTTAAAGATCAGCCCGAATGGCCTGACGCTATGATACAGAATGCCATGACAACAAGGAAAGAAAGATGGGTACAGCTAAAACAATTCGTTCCTATATCCATCATTTATCTTACCGCATGGGTCGACAAGTCAGGAACGGTTAATTTTCGAAACGACATCTATGGGCTAGACAAAGAAGCGATATCCTATTAATCGGTAAGACTGTTTTTATGCGTTTCCTTTACGTATAAGATGTTCACGACAATCCCGATCACAATTAATGCCATAGGATAAACCAGGCCGATATAGGGCGATAATGCTGCGCTAATCACTACCAAAGACTTAATTAGCTCGGTAATGACCGGAGTAGAACCACCTATTGCTCCATTGCCTACATTATAAGTGAATCCCATACTAGTATAGCGAATCCGGGTAGGGAATAATTCCATCAGGAATGCTCCCATTGGCCCGTACACTAAGGCACCGGCCATAGTCAGTGCAAACACTAAAGCAATGAAAATCAACGTTGTGGACGTATCAATATACTGAATCGTATCCAGTCGCATCGGGTTGCCCAGCTCTAGAAAAGTGTAAAACGTAATCGGTATGACTAACAGCCCCAGGAACATACCCGCCAGCATCACCTTCTTTCGACCTATCCGATCACTGAGAGATCCAAAGATCTGAAAGAACGGCCCCGCCAAAATAATCCCCGCTGCAAGAATCAACAAGGAGGTTGTATCATGCAACTTTACCGTTCGCTGAAGAAAGAATAAAGTTAAAAACTGACTGGTCTGCATGATCGCACTTTGCGCTGCGTTACCTCCGAAAACCGCTGCCAGTATAAGGCCTATATTATGCCGCGATTTAAAAGTTTCCTTAACTGGTGACTTACTCGTTTTACCCTCTTTTTTTAACTGACTAAATACCGGACTTTCATGAAGTCGTCTACGGATAAAATAGCTGACAATTACCAACACCGCACTAAAAAGGAAGGGTATCCTCCATCCAAAGGAATTAAAGGCATCGTCTGACATCATGCTGCGTGTGGCAAACACCACCGCCAGGCCGACAATTAACGCTATTGATGAGGTGGTTTGAATGAAGCCGGTGTAGAACCCTCGCTTATTTTCAGGCGCATGCTCCGCAACATAAATAACTGCGCCCGAGTATTCCCCACTTATCGCTAATCCCTGGAATAGACGGAGAATCAGGAACAATATCGGCGCAAACCAGCCTACCTGATTAAACGTAGGCAGACAGCCTATAAGAAATGTGGCTGCTCCCATAATTAATAAGGAAATCAGGAAGGAATATTTCCGGCCTGTTTTGTCGCCGATATTACCAAAAATCAAAGACCCGAAAGGCCTGATCAGGTAGGTCGTAGCAACTATTCCGAGAGTTTCGATAAAATTATTCCCCCCTTCCGGGAAAAGCTGTACAGAGAGAATATTGGCAAGTATCACAGCCAAAAACAGATCGTACCATTCGATAAGTGTTCCAACGGAGGATGCAATGATCACCAGCATCAGGTTATTCTTCTTTTCCGGAATAAATTCGGAATCAGGGGAGGTTATAGCTTCATTCATTTAGCATCAATTAATCAGACCGTAAAATATAAATTTTTTATAATTAATAGCATAAATTACCAATACAAGTGGCTCAATCACCGCGGAGCACTTTGCCATCTTTCAAATGGAGTATGTGATCGATACATTCGGGGTATTCATGTTCGTAATGACTTACATAAATCAGAGTCACCTTACCTCTTCGGCAGATCTCATCAACCAAATATTTAAATCGATTTTGTTGCTCGTTATCCAGTCCTTGACAGGGCTCATCAAATATTAATAAAGGCGGGTTCTTGACCAGCGCCCGGGCAAGTAAGCAAAGCCGCTGAATGCTCACTGGCACATTCTTAAATAAAGTAGTAGCATATCTTTCGATTCCCAGAAGAGCCATCCAACGAAGGCATAATGCCGATTTACTGGCAGAAGGCTTTCTGAAGAGCCCGAGAGTATCGTAAAAGCCAGACTCAATAACCTGCATACATACATTATCCATTGGGAAATATTGAAAGAGTTCGGGTGAAACAAAACCTATTCTCTTTTTTATATCCCAAATGCTCTCTCCGCTTCCTTTGGGTTTATCAAAAAGCACAATATCGTTGGCGAAAGCTTGAGGATTATCTCCGTTAATCAGACTCAGCAATGTGGATTTACCAGCGCCATTAGCTCCCGTTAATGCCCAGTGGTCTCCCTGCTTAACCTCCCAGCTCACGTGATCTAGAATCGTTTTATCACCATATTTAATACTTACATCCTCCATCCTGAGGATAAACTTATATTCAGCCATTTGCTGAACTGAAAGCAAAGAGTCAAGCTCCCTTACATCTATTTGCGGATATTGCATACACTGCAGATCCTTCACATTAAACGCTGATTTGCTAATCTTTCTGCATTTCTTCCCAGCTTCCAAAAATGCAATGTCCGTGATAATATCTGGTATTTCATCGGGTGAGGTGGCCATAACTATTGTCACGCCAGATGATGCAATATCAGCAAGGAGACCATCGAACTCCTTTCTGGTGGCAGAATCTAATCCCGTTAAAGGGTTATCCAATAGTAATATAAGGGGGTTTTTGATCAATGCTGCCGCCAATCGTAATCGTTTGGTTTCACCGTTCGATAACTTAATAAGCTCCTTGTCAAGCAAAGACTGAAGCTGGAGCCTTTCTGTTACATTCCTGATATTCCAATGGCCCTCCTTCCTGTCGGATGAGATGGTCAGTAAGTATTGTTCAACCGTATCAGAGTCTTCCGAGTCCATTGAGTTGAAGCGCTGCTGATAATAAAAATCACTTGTATTCGAATGATTTCTGAAATTATGTCTTGAGGATACGTACGAAATCAACCGAAAACGATTGAACAGCGAATCGCCCACAGGATTTTCCCTGAGATAATCATCAAGACAGGGGAACGACACGGTTCCACCAGAGATAGCTGCCTTTCCTGCAACAGCGTCTAAAAAGGTGCTTTTCCCAGAGCCACTGTTACCGATGACAGCCCAATGCCGGCCTTTAATCAGGTCAAAATCCAGGTGTTCAAAAACAATATTGTTAAAATTCCGGATACTTACATCCCGGAAAGAGAGTAATAAATCTGCCACAAGTAATAGCTTTTTCAATGAAGGCCAATCAGCTCATTTGACAGGCTACATTGGTTATCAATTTATACCTAACCTCTTTAGTAATAAAGAAGCATTAAATACCTTACATTCTCCGGCTTTCAATTTGTAATCAAATTTCATTTCATCGCCATCGATTTCGATATCAAAATAGAAATTACGGATATAATCCGGATATTGCTGCTCCAGCTCGGCTATCTGCAGGTCATGGGTAGCAATAAGCCCCACTGCTGTTTGGGAAATAAGCTTCTCAATAACACCCTTGGTACCCAGATATTTATCCACAGAGTTAGTGCCCCGAAGCATCTCATCAATGAGAAAAAACACCTTATTTTCGCGTTTCAATATTTCGAGGAGGTATTTCAACCGATCCAGCTCAGCTTTAAAGGTAGAAGTATTTTCATTCAGCGAGTCCCGGATCCTCATGTAGCTAAAAATCAGCACCCTGCTCACTCTCATCTCGTCCGCGCAAACCGGGCCTCCTGCCAATGCAAGAACGATATTGATTCCTAAAGTACGTAGGAATGTACTTTTTCCGGCCATATTAGAGCCAGTAATAATATCAATTTTCAGGTCATCCTCCAGACTATAATCATTCATTACCCTAAGGTCCGGCCTGATCATCGGATGACCTATATTCCTGGCATAAAGCGTATAATTCCCGGTTTCAACGACTTGCGGGAAGACCCATGAGGGATAATTACTTCGCAAACTGCTTAAGCTGATCAGGGCTTCGAATGTAGCAAGCGTATCAAAAGCTTGTTTAAAACTCACTTTATTGTGCTTTTTCCATTCTTCGACAGCAAAGAACTGACGAACGTTCCATATCATAATGAAATTGAGTACCGGCCCTATGGCGCTCAGGCCCAAAGCGAGCTGCTTAATCAATACTGATAAACGGCCGATCTGTCCAGGCAAGTCATCGTCCTCGTTACCTTTTAGATCTTTGGAAAGCTTTTTACATAATTCCGACCCCCAGTTTTCATCCCTTACAACTGCGATAACTTCAGAAAGACGCGACAGGATTCTGCTCATCTTTCCAATCTGCTGATCAGCTTTCATCACCCGCATACTATAATGCTGGGTGATAAGCAAATTCGCAATTCCTATAACAAGAAGAGGAAGAATCATGAACGAAAAATACCAGGACACAGCAGCCATAAGCAAAAATATCCAGGGTAGACCGGCTATGTAAAGTTTCAGAAAGTGCGGTCTTTCCTGCGCAGCCTCGTCCATGTAGTTAAATAATTTTTCAGGATGATCCTCTTCCGATTGATTAGCAAAGAGAAGGAGTGCCTGGAAATGATGCTTCCAGGGACGTTTACCTGCAAGCTCCTCAACTGCCTGCTGTCGTTCCCCGACCGCCCCCGAACCCGCCGGACCCTGCAGCCATTGAGCGAGTCTTA
Organism: uncultured Sphingobacterium sp.; assembly: GCA_964521175.1. GTDB lineage: Bacteria > Bacteroidota > Bacteroidia > Sphingobacteriales > Sphingobacteriaceae > Daejeonella. The sequence goes on along the minus strand of CAZFQV010000126.1, from coordinate 52 downwards.
AAGTGCCGCCCGGACTCACGCAACGGTTGACCAGCTCAAACAAGGATTGTTG